>CAMWXA010000059.1 GCA_947178035.1 uncultured Lachnospiraceae bacterium
TAAAAGGACTGTGTTGAGCGTTGTAATTGTAGTGATTTCGATTTTGGTGCAGCAGCCGATGTTTGTCCAGGCGGATGAGGCAGATATCAGGCTGTATGCAAAGGCGGCGGTGCTGATGGATGCGGATTCGGGAAGGGTGCTGTATGATCACTGTGGCGATGAACAGCTTGCCATGGCGAGCACGACGAAGATTATGACATTGATTGTCACACTGGAAAATGCCAGTCTGGATGATACTGTGGAAGTGTCCGCTTATGCGGCATCTATGCCGCCGGTACATCTGGGGATGCGCAGCGGTGAACAGTACAGACTGCGGGATTTGACACTTTCTTTAATGCTGGAATCCCACAATGACTCGGCGGTGGCAATCGCTGAACATGTAGGCGGCAGTGTGGAGCAGTTTGCAGCACTTATGAATCAGAAGGCAGCTGATATCGGCTGTGAGAATACCTATTACATCACACCAAACGGATTGGATGCTGTGCAGGGGGAAAAATTTCACTCGACAACAGCAAGGGATTTGGCACTTGTCATGTCTTATTGCATAACGAAATCGCCGCAGAAGGAGACTTTTCTGGAGATTACAAGGACGCCAAACCATACCTTTACTGACATGTCTGGTGGGCGGAGCTTCTCCTGTGTCAATCACAATGCATTTCTGGGTATGATGACAGGTGCATTATCCGGGAAAACAGGTTTTACCAACAAAGCAGGGTATTGCTATGTGGGGGCGCTTCAGCGTGACGGAAAGACTTTTGTTGTGGCGCTTCTGGCGTGTGGCTGGCCCAATCACAAGACCTATAAATGGAGCGATACGAGGGCGCTTATGGAATATGGCCTTGCACACTACAATTATCGCAGCTTTGACGAAGTGGAGATTCCAAAAGAAGCGACGGAGGATATTGTCGTGAGCAATGGCCAGAGTGACAGGATTGGCGGGCGGATGTATATGCCAGTGGGAATTGCCGCAGATGAGATTGAGATGGGGGTGGAAGGGCTTCTGATGCATGAGGACGAGAAAGTGACAATCACGCTGCAGAAAGTGAAGGAGCTTTCTGCACCAGTCAGGGAAGGGCAGACAATCGGATATATTAGTTATGAAGTGGGAAATCAGGAATGGAAGCGTATGAAGCTGGTGGCGACAGGGGAAATAAAGGCAATTGATCTGAAATGGTGTGTTCGCAGGGTAATTGAAAAGTGGATGATTTCTGATAATCGCTTATGGTGAGCTTACTGTCCGGACATCCACACAGGCGGCGGGAGCATGGGCCAGATGGATGACTTTAATCAATTTGTGTGTAAAATAAGTTGCTGTTTACGCCAGCGAACGACAACATTGTGCCGAAAGCTGATAAGGCGTGAACAGTGACAAATGGTGAGAAAAAAGATAGCAAAAAGTAAAAAATTTACTAGGCGAATAGAATAATATATGTTATACTAAAATGGACGCAGTTTTTATGCTGGTTTGTTTCGTGATATTACGAACAAATATTAAAATTGCGTATAAAATGTTATTTTTTGAATTTAAAAATATAAAAATGGAGGTCACAAAATGAGTACTACTTCAAGTTTGGCAAGTAAAAGAATTGAATCTTTACTTGATGAAAACAGTTTCGTTGAAATTGGTGCCCTTGTCACAGCAAGAGCGACAGATTTCAATCTGAAACAGACTGAGACTCCCTCAGACGGTGTTGTCACCGGATATGGAGTGATCAATGGCAATCTGGTGTATGTGTACAGCCAGGATGCTTCTGTACTGAACGGTTCCGTCGGTGAGATGCATGCCAAAAAAATCACAAACCTCTACGACCTTGCGATGAAGACTGGCGCACCTGTCATCGGTCTGATTGACTCCGCAGGTCTCAGGCTTCAGGAGGCGACAGATGCACTCAATGCTTTTGGTGAGATTTACTTAAAGCAGACGCTCGCATCAGGGGTGATTCCCCAGATTACAGCCGTATTTGGAAGCTGTGGAGGCGGTCTTGCACTGATTCCGACACTGACAGATTTTACTTTCATGGAGAAATCAAAAGCAAAACTTTTCGTCAATGCGCCTAATGCACTTGACGGAAACAATGTGTCTAAATGTGATTCAGCTTCAGCAGATTTTCAGAGTAGTGAGAGCGGCATCGTGGATGTCGTTGCAGAGGAAGATACAATCTATTCAAAGATTCGGGAGCTGGTGTCAATTCTTCCCGCAAACAATGAGGATGATGCCTCTTACGAGGAGTGTACGGACGACCTCAACAGAGTTTGTGCAGACCTTGTAAATTGTGTGGGCGATACTTCAATCGCGCTCTCCACAATTGCGGACAACAATGTGTTCTTTGAGGTAAAGGAGAATTACGCAAAGGATATGGTGACAGGTTTTATCCGGTTAAATGGCACAACAGTGGGATGTGTCGCAAACCGCACAGAGGTCTACAGCGCAGAGGGTGAGGTCACTGACAAGTACGATGCTGTTTTATCGGCGAAAGGATGCGAGAAGGCGGCTGACTTTATCAATTTCTGTGATGCTTTTGATATTCCTGTATTATCACTCACGAATGTCAAGGGGTATGAGGCGACAATGTGCAGTGAGAAGCGCATTGCAAAGGCAGTAGCGAAGCTTACATATGCTTTCGCAAATGCCACAGTGCCCAAGGTAAATGTAGTCATTGGTAAAGCACTTGGAAGCGCATATGTTGCGATGAATTCCAAAGCAATCGGCGCAGATCTTACGATCGCATGGCCCGATGCAGAGATCGGTGCTATGGATGCAAAGCTTGCCGCTAAAATTATGTATGAAGGCCAGGGTGCAGATGTCATCGGGGAGAAGGCAGCAGAGTATGCAGCGCTTCAGACGAGTGCTGCAGGGGCAGCCAGAAGAGGATATGTAGATCAGATTATCGATGCGGCAGATACCAGAAAATATGTGATCGGCGCCTTTGAAATGCTATATACAAAGAGAGAGGATCGTCCGTCAAAGAAGCATGGTACGGTCTAAGAAAGGGTGAACGTTAATATGAAAAAATTTGCGAGATTACTATTAATGCTTACCTGCGTTTTCGTTTTAACAGCGTGTAGTTCGAACGAGGCTCCAAGCCAGATTCAGGAGACGAAAGAAAGTCTGGCGAGGAGTAAGGCGGAACAGGTTGTCAGGCTCACAGCAGTATTAGTTTCATCAGACAGTGTGGATGAGATGCTTGAGAATTATAGTAATGTGGAATTGGGGGATATATTTGCATCAACCTTTGCACAGTATTATAGTGATGGTTCTTTCGTGTGTGAAGGCAAGGCAGTGAACAGCGCACTTACCTCCTTCAAGACAGGCACGGAGAGCATGGGAAGTATCACGGAGTTTGGCACTCCGACATCCATTGTTGACGGGGATACGATCATCGTTACGATTCCAGCTGCAGGTGAGAAAGGAAACGGTTCGGTAGAATTAATTTTTACGAATGATATCTATCTGCAGATGACATCCTGCACACTGAATCTTGATCAGACAAAAGGACAGCTGATGACAAGAGCAGCCCTGAACACACTGCTTGGCATGGGAACTGTGTTTGTGGTGTTAATTCTGATCAGCCTTATCATTTCAGCGTTTCGTTTGATACCGAGGATTCAGGCTTCTTTTGCATCGAAGAAGGCGGAGACTGAACCTGTGGAAGAGCCAGAGCCAGCGGCACCTGTTGTGGAGGAGGAGGAAGACCTCGCGGATGATATGGAGCTTGTGGCAGTCATAGCGGCAGCAATCGCAGCATATGAGGGAACGAGCGTGGAAGGATTCCAGGTAAGAAGCATTAAGAGAGCAAACAAGAAAAATTGGAAAAAGGCATAAAACGAACTAAATCGAACCATGTATAGAATATTTAGGAGGATTTTAAAATGAAAAATTATACAATTACCGTCAACGGCAACGTATATGATGTCGTAGTAGAAGAAGGCGCAGGTTCTGGCGCAGCTCCAGCAGCAGCAGTTCCCAAGGCGGCACCGAAGGCAGCTCCCAAAGCAGCAGCGCCAAAGGCAAGTGCCGGTGCAGCAGGCAGCATCAGGATTGAGGCCGGTGCAGCAGGCAAGGTGTTCAAGCTTGAGAAGAGTGTGGGACAGGCTGTAAAGAAGGGCGACGCAGTCGTGATCCTCGAGGCTATGAAGATGGAAATTCCTGTAGTAGCACCTCAGGATGGTACAGTAGCAAGCGTTGATGTGGCAGTTGGCGATTCTGTGGAAGCAGGTGCGTTACTTGCAACTTTGAACTAAACAACTGTCGAAAGACAGTTTGCTGTCGAAAGACAGTTTGCTGTCGAAAGACAGTTTGCTGTCGAAAGACAGTCCTTTATCACCGCGATTGTGGTGGAGTCGGGGCGGTAACACGCCCTGGAAAATAAAATAGGAGGTCAACAAAATGTCATATATAGCAGATACATTGAACAATCTGATCCACCAGACGGCATTTTTTAACATTACATTTGGAAATGTGATCATGATTTTTGTTGCTTGTGTATTTCTTTATCTTGCGATCGCGAAGCAGTATGAGCCGCTTCTCTTAACCCCGATCGCGTTTGGTATGCTGCTGGTTAATATTTATCCCGACATTATGTCGCCGATTGGCGCAGATGGCACAGCTGGCGGATTACTCTATTATTTCTATTTGCTGGATGAGTGGGCAATCCTCCCGTCCCTGATTTTTATGGGAGTAGGAGCGATGACGGACTTCGGACCGCTGATTGCCAATCCCAAGAGCTTTCTGCTTGGTGCGGCTGCACAGTTTGGTATCTTTGCGGCGTACTTCGGGGCAATTCTTCTCGGGTTTAATGATAAGGCAGCGGCAGCGGTTTCGATAATCGGTGGTGCAGACGGCCCGACATCTATTTTCCTTGCCAGCAAACTTGGGCAGACTGCCCTGCTCGGACCGATCGCAGTGGCAGCGTATTCTTACATGTCACTGGTGCCCATTATTCAGCCGCCAATCATGAAGCTGCTGACAACAGAGGAGGAGCGCAAGATCAAGATGGCGCAGCTGCGTCCTGTTTCCAAGCTTGAGAAGATTCTCTTCCCAATCATTGTTACGATCGTTGTATGTCTGATACTTCCTACGACTGCTCCGCTTGTTGGTATGCTGATGCTGGGGAATCTGTTCAGGGAGTCAGGCGTGGTAAGACAGCTCCAGGAGACAGCGTCTAATGCGTTGATGTACATTGTTGTTATCTTACTTGGTACTTCCGTAGGTGCTACGACAAGCGCAGAGGCATTTTTGAACTGGGATACAATCAAGATTGTTGTATTAGGTTTGGTAGCGTTTATGTTTGGAACAGCAGCGGGTGTTCTTTTTGGGAAACTGATGTGCATACTGACGAAGGGCAAGGTCAATCCGCTGATCGGTTCAGCGGGGGTATCTGCTGTTCCGATGGCTGCGCGTGTCTCACAGAAAGTCGGCGCAGAGGCAGATCCGACAAACTTCCTGCTTATGCATGCGATGGGACCGAATGTAGCTGGTGTTATCGGTACAGCAGTGGCAGCCGGAACATTCATGGCGATTTTTGGTGTATTTTAAAGCTGCGCAGCTGATATTAAATGATAAGATATAAATATAGGAGGAAAATTCCTCTGCTCGCTAAGAGTAGCTCACATTTTTCTTCAAAAACAAGGAGGAATAGAAATGTCAGAAATAGAAAAAAAACCGATCAAGATTACTGAGACTGTCCTTCGTGATTCGCATCAGTCTTTGATCGCTACAAGAATGCCGACGGAGTTTATGCTCCCTATTCTTGAGACAATGGACCAGGTCGGATATCATTCCTTAGAGTGCTGGGGTGGTGCTACATTTGATGCATCCCTTCGTTTTCTGAAAGAGGATCCATGGGAGAGACTTAGAAAGATAAGAGATGGTGTTAAGAATACAAAGCTTCAGATGCTTTTCAGAGGTCAGAATATTCTGGGATACCGTCATTATGCAGATGATGTTGTTACAGAGTTTGTTGAGAAGTCCATTGCAAATGGTATTGATATCATTCGTATTTTCGACTGCTTCAATGACCTTAGAAATCTGCAGTGCGCCGTAAATGCGGCCAATGCGGTCAAGAAGAGAGAGGGGCGCGGCGAGGCACAGATTGCACTCTCTTACACATTAGGTGACGCATATACACTTGAGTACTGGATGAAGATGGCTAAGGATATTGAGGAGATGGGGGCTGATTCCATCTGTATCAAGGATATGGCTGGACTTTTGGTACCTTACAAGGCTGAGGAGCTGATCAAGGCTATGAAGTCTGCGACAAAGCTTCCGATTCAGCTGCATACACATTATACGTCAGGTGTTGCTTCTATGACATACCTGAAGGCTGTCGAGGCTGGCGTTGATGTGATTGACTGTGCGATTTCTCCGTTTGCACTTGGTACATCACAGCCGGCTACAGAAGTTATGGTAGAGACCTTCAAGGGTACACCTTACGATACCGGGTTTGACCAGAATCTGCTGGCGAAGATTGCAGACCATTTCAGACCATACAGAGAGGAGTGCTTAAAGAGCGGACTGCTCAATCCGAAGGTTCTCGGTGTTGACATCAAGACACTGATGTATCAGGTTCCGGGCGGTATGTTATCGAACATGGTTAGTCAGTTGAAAGAGCAGAACGCAGAAGATAAGTATTATGACGTGCTTCAGGAGATTCCAAGAGTGCGTAAGGATCTGGGTGAGCCGCCTCTTGTTACACCGTCCTCACAGATCGTCGGAACACAGGCTGTATTTAACGTGCTGATGGGTGAGCGGTACAAGATGGCTACAAAGGAGACAAAAGCTGTTCTCCACGGTGAGTATGGCCAGACCGTCAAGCCATTTAATAAGGAAGTTCAGGATAAGGTGCTTTCAGCAGAGGAGAAGGAGACAATCATCACCTGTCGTCCAGCGGATAAGCTTCCGAATGAGTTAAAGAAGATCGAAGAGGAAATGAAAGAATGGAAACAGCAGGACGAAGATGTATTGTCTTACGCACTGTTTCCTCAGGTTGCGATTGATTTCTTTAAGTATCGTCAGGCTCAGCAGGAAAAGGTTGATATGACGCAGGCTGACACAAAGAACGGTGCATATCCTGTATAATTGTGTTTATACACTATGATGTTGATCGGTATCGGGTTAAAGACATTTAATCCGATACCGTTACTTTCGTGGTTCCTGATACCTGTGAGAAAGGCATGGTCGATGAAATGGCAAGGAAAGAATTAATTACAAAAGATAAAATCGCAGAAACAGCTTTTGCGCTGGCAAGGGCGGAAGGCATAGAAAATGTTACAGCCAGGAAGCTGGCGGCACAGATCGGATGTTCGACACAGCCAATATTCAGAGTTTACGAAAATATGGGTGAACTCTATTCGGAGATATATCAGAAGGCGGTCGACGCTTTCGGAGATTACTATGAAAATTACAAGTCGGAGGTGGAGACTCCATTCATACACCTTGGACTTGCCTACATAAATTATGCAAAAGAAGAGAGAAAACTGTTTCAGCTCCTTTTTCAGTCGGAGTATCGCAGGGACAGAGGGCTCTTTGAACTCTTAAACGGCAAATCTGGAGTGGTAAGCAGGGAAATCAACAAAGCGGCTGAGGCAGGATGTAAGAATCCAAGCGATCTGTTTATGAAAATGTGGATTTTTATACACGGATGTGCCTGCATGGTTCTCACCAGGGATTATGATCTCACAGAGAAAGAAACGATTGATTTACTGCGGGATATTTATACAAACTGTTCTTAAATAGAGATGCTGGGGATGAGGATTTTTGATGGACGTAAAACGGGATACGATATCAAGAATAAATGAGAAGTTTCATAAGATGAGCAAGAGCCACAAAAAGCTGGCTACTTTTGTCATTGACCATTACGAACAGGCTGCTTTTATGACTGCAGCAAAGCTTGGGAAGGCAGTAGGTATCAGCGAGGCGACTGTTGTGCGGTTTGCATATGCACTGGAATATGAAGGATATCCGGAATTCCAGGAGGCGTTGGCTGAATGGGTCAAGAAAAGGCTGAACACAGTGCAGTCAATGGGTGCGAAATATGGGACAAGTACGCAGGCAGAGATATTGACTTCGGTATTGAGTTCTGATATTGTAAAAATTGAAGACACTATGGAACACATCGATGCGCAGGCGTTTGAGACTGCAGTTGATATTATTCTGGCTGCAAAGCACATATATATTATTGGATTGCGAAGCTGTAAGCCACTTGCACAGTTTCTTCACTTTTATCTCAATGTGATTCGGGGGGATGTCTATCTGCTTGATTCGACGAGCACTTCAGAAACTTTTGAGCAGATGTTGAGAATCAATGAGAAGGATGTTGTGATTGGAATCAGCTTTCCAAGATATTCGATGAGAACACTCAAAGCCATGGAGATGGCAAATGATAAAAATGCAAAGGTGATTACACTGACAGATACAATCCATTCACCAATGTGTCTCTATTCGTCCTGCAATCTGCTGGCGAGAAGTGATATGGTGTCAATCGTGGATTCGCTTGTCGCGCCATTAAGCCTGATCAATGCGCTGGTGGTGGCGCTGTGTCTGCGAAGACCTGACGATGTGAAGAAGAGTCTGGAATCCCTCGAGTATGCATGGGATAACTATCAGGTATATTTAAAGGATGAGATAAATTTTATTGATGAGGAGATGCTGAACATGCCATTGCAGGCTCAGATGGTGCAGCGGAGAAAGAGATAAGTAATATGGCGGATATCGTAATCGTAGGCGGCGGTGCGGCAGGGATGATGGCGGCAGTCGCTGCGGCAGGTGCAGAGAATAGCGGCAGAAATACTGTTCTATTGATTGAAAAAAACGAAAAATTAGGAAAAAAACTGTTCATCACAGGAAAGGGTAGATGCAATGTGACAAATGCCTGTGCGGTTGCGGATTTTTTTCAGAATGTGATGGAGCACGCAAAGTTCCTGTACAGCGCAGTGTATGGTTTTGACAATCAGGCTGTTATGAATTTTTTTGAGAGCGCAGGCTGTCCGCTAAAAATCGAGAGAGGACAGCGCGTGTTTCCAAAATCTGACCATAGCTCGGATATTATAAAAGCATTGGAATATGAGCTGAAAAGGCTTCATGTACAGGTGCTGCTGAACACTGAGTTGAGAAGCATCACAACAATTCCGCTCGAGGAAGGGACGGAGAGTGGTGTTATCAGTATGGAAACCGGAAATCATCAATCTAATCAGAAAAGGCAGAGCAGCAAAAAAAAGCAAAAGTGCCGTGCTGCGATTGCCAGGATTGAATTATTTGACAAAAGGAGCAAAAAGAAGTCACAGAAAAATGTGGATAAGCTGATTATTGCGACGGGGGGATGCTCCTATATTTTGACAGGTTCAACAGGTGATGGATATCGATTTGCCGAGGGATGCGGACACAGAATCATCCCGACAATGCCGGCGCTTGTGCCGTTTTCTGTAGAGGAGGATTGGTGCCGTAAGCTGCAGGGACTTTCTCTGAAAAATGTACAGGTGGGCGTGGAGCTGGATGGGCGGCAGATTTATTCAGATTTTGGAGAAATGCTCTTTACGCATTATGGGGTCAGTGGTCCGTTGATTTTGCGTGCAAGCAGTCATTATGTCCACCAAGCGTGTGCTGATGAAATACAGAGGAAGAAGAAAGCAAAACTTTTTATTGACTTGAAGCCGGCACTTACGCAGGAACAGCTTGATAAACGTATTCTGAGGGAGTTTGATGACAACAAAAACAAACAATTTAAAAATGTGATAAATAGTCTCTTTCCCGCAAAGCTGGTGCCAGTTATGCCAATGCTCTCCGGCATTGATCCTGATAAGCGTGTCAATGAGATCACAAAGGAGGAGCGGGAACGTTTTGTACAGACAATGAAACGTATGGAGTTAACGATAACAGGTGTGCGGGATTACGATGAGGCGGTAATCACAAAAGGAGGCGTATCAACAAGTGAGGTTTCTCCCTCAACGATGGAGTCAAAGCTTGTGAAGGGTCTGTATTTTGCTGGGGAAGTGCTTGATCTGGATGCGCTTACGGGCGGATTTAACCTTCAGATTGCATGGTCGACAGGATATCTGGCGGGGATAAGTGCAGCGTCCGGCGCAATGTAACGATGCGGATATGGAATTGTTACATAATTTTAGAAATGATAGGAGAAAATAATAGATGAGTCATAATATTGCTATTGCAATTGATGGTCCTGCTGGTGCAGGCAAAAGTACGATCGCAAAGTTGATCGCAAAACGAAAAGGATATATTTATGTAGATACAGGGGCAATGTATCGCGCTATGGCGTTATATTTCATCGAACAGGGAATTGGTGCTGACCAGCAGGAGCGGATCAGCGAGGCGGCGCCGGATGTGGATGTGACGATCACCTATGAGAATGGGGAACAGGTCGTGTGGCTCAATGGCAGAAATGTGAATAGCCTTATCCGCACGGAAGAGGTGGGGAAAATGGCGTCTTCCAGCAGTGTGAATAAGGAAGTAAGGAAAAAGCTTGTGGAATTGCAGCAGGCACTTGCCCGGAAGGAAAGTGTTGTCATGGATGGCAGGGATATCGGAACTTGTGTACTGCCAGATGCGGATGTAAAAATATATCTGACCGCAGACAGCCATGTGAGGGCTGTGCGGCGCTATGAGGAGCTCAAAGCAAAGGGGCAGGAATGTGACCTTGAGGTGATAGAGAGGGACATTATAGACCGCGATTACCAGGATATGCACAGAGAGCTCTCACCGCTCAGACAGGCTGAGGATGCAGTGCTCCTTGATTCGTCAGCCATGACGATTGAACAGGTCGCAGAAGCGATTATCAATCTGTGTGACAAAGGAGCCAAATGATGGAAGTGGTATTGGCAAAGTCGTCAGGTTTTTGCTTTGGCGTCAGGCGGGCGGTTGACACAGTGTATGAGCAGGCGGACAAAACAGGTGCTATTTATACGTATGGCCCGATTATTCACAACGAAGAAGTTGTGAAGGATTTGGAAAAAAAAGGCGTGAAGGTTTTGAACAGCAAAGAGGAGCTGGAAGCTCTTGAGAATGGAAGTATTATCATTCGTTCCCATGGCGTGTCAAAGGACATCTGTGAATTGATTGAGGACAAAGGACTTGTGTGCATTGATGCAACCTGCCCGTTTGTCAAGCGAATCCACAAGATTGTTGAGAAGGAGTCTGGAAACGGAAGACGGATTATTATCATCGGAAATGATGGTCATCCGGAGGTGGAAGGGATTAAAGGGTGGTCAAAGACACCGGCTGTCGTGATTGAATCGCAGGATGAGGCACAGAATTTCACGGCGAAAAATGACGAAAAACTATGTATTGTGTCACAAACGACATTTAACTACAAGAAATTTCAAGATTTAGTTGAAATTTTTCGAAAAAAAGGTTATGATATAATTGTTGCGAATACGATATGCAATGCAACGGAGGAACGTCAAAGGGAAGCGATTGAATTAGCTGCCAAAGCTGACGTTATGATTGTGATAGGTGGTACTCACAGTTCCAACACACGGAAGCTTTACGAACTATGCCGAAGTGAATGTGAGAATACTTACTATATACAAACACTGGAAGACCTGCAATTAGAGTTACCTAATTCTGTAGAACTGGTGGGCATCACAGCGGGGGCTTCTACCCCAAACAAAATAATTGAGGAGGTTCAAAATTATGTCAGAATTAACTTTTGAACAAATGTTAGAAGAATCATTAAAAACTATTCATACAGGAGAGGTAATTGAAGGTACAATCATCGATGTCAAGCCAGATGAAGCAATCCTTAACATCGGTTACAAGTCAGATGGTATTCTTACACGTAACGAGTACACCAATGAGCCCAATGTTGACCTTACAACACTCCTGAATCCTGGTGACAAGATGGAAGTTAAGGTTCTCAAAGTAAACGATGGTGAGGGACAGGTTCTCCTGACCTACAAGAGACTTGCAGCTGACAGAGGCAACAAGAGAATTGAAGAGGCGTATAACAACAAGGAAGTGCTGTCAGCAAAAGTATCACAAGTATTGGATGGCGGATTGAGCGTAGTGGTAGATGAGGTTCGCATCTTTATCCCCGCAAGCCTTGTATCAGATGTATATGAGAAAGATCTGAATAAATATGCTGGACAAGACATAGAATTTGTGATTAGTGAATATAATCCTAAGAGAAGAAGATATATCGGTGACCGCAAGCAGCTGATCGTTGCGAAGAAGGCTGAGATGCAGAAAGAATTATTTGCAAGAATCAGTGCTGGTGATATCGTGGAAGGTACTGTTAAGAATGTTACAGATTTCGGTGCATTTATTGACCTTGGCGGAGTAGATGGACTGCTTCATATCTCAGAGATGTCATGGGGACGTGTTGAGAATCCTAAGAAAGTATTCAAGGTTGGTGAGACACTGAAGGTGTTGATCAAGGATATTGACGGAAGTAAGGTTGCATTATCCCTAAAGTTTGATGATTCCAATCCCTGGAAGAATGCGTCCACAAAGTATGCTGTTGGAAACGAAGTGACAGGTAAGGTTGCCAGAATGACTGATTTTGGGGCTTTTGTGGAACTTGAACCGGGTATTGATGCACTGCTGCATGTCTCTCAGATTGCAAAAGAGCATATCGAGAAGCCATCTGATGTATTATCCGTAGGACAGGAAGTGACAGCGAAGGTTGTTGACTTTAATGAGGAAGGCAAGAAGATCAGCCTAAGTATCAAGGCATTGCTTGTTCCGGAGGCAAAAGAAGCTCCGGTAGCGGCGAAGGAAGATGATTCCGATGTTGTTTCTGTAGATATTGATGCAGTGATTGCAAAGCAGGAAGCAGAGGATGCGCAATAGATTTTAGGAAGGTATCACAAATATAATATCAGAGCAGTGCGCTCTGATATTATATTTATGCACAGGAGCACATAAGGAAATTGGCAGCTTTGTTGCAAGTCATCCTCTATTCGATTTTTGAGGTGCTAAGCGGGAGTGTGCAAGGGAAATATAGTAAAGGAAAGGGGAATACTCATGGTTTATGATTATGAATATTTCAAAAAAGAAGTTTTTGCACTGACTAAAATTGATTTGAACGCATACAAGGAAAAACAGATGAAGCGTCGGATCGATACGCTGATTGCAAAGCATAAGGTAATAGGTTATGATAAATTTGTGGCAAAGCTTCGAGATGATAAAACTGTTTTTGATGACTTTGTGAATTATCTCACGATTAATGTATCGGAGTTTTATAGAAATCCTGAGCAGTGGAAGCTGATGGATCAACAGATTATACCAGAACTGATTGGAAGATTTGGCAAAAATCTGAAAGTGTGGAGTGCGGCCTGTTCAACAGGGGATGAGCCGTATTCGCTTGTTATGGCATTTTCGAAACATATTCCGCTTAACCAGATTAATATTATAGCGACAGATATTGACAAACAGGTTATTGAAAAAGCAAAGACAGGTCTGTATAATGAGAAAAGTATCGCTGCAGTGCCTGAGGATTTGAAAAGGAAATACTTTACAAAAGTGGGACCGTCTTATCAGATATCCAATGAGATCAAGGCACGTGTGCAGTTTAAGCAGCACAATCTGTTAAAAGATACGTATCCTGACAAGTGTGATTTAATTGTCTGCAGAAATGTATTGATTTATTTTACAGAGGAGGCAAAAGATGAAGTGTTCCGCAAGTTCAATGCTTCGTTGAAGCCGGAGGGAATATTGTTTATAGGAAGCACCGAGCAGATTATGAATTACAAAGAGATCAATTATGAGAGAAAGAATTCGTTCTTTTATATTAAGAATAAATGATTCGATATAAAACCGACTATGAAATATTAGTCGGTTTAGCTTCCGCATTCCATTTGGGCATAGATACTATGGGAGATATCTTGGCCAAGTAATTGCAATTTGATCACCAATTATTCTTGTGTAAATCCATGTTGTTTTCTAAGTGCGCGTAGGTTTTTTCCAAATTGTGGAGTTATTTTTAGTTTTTGGCTCATTCTTTCTCCTTTAATTTTGCAATGTAATGAACTGAATCAAGCAGGGAATGACCTTCTTCCCTGCGCATAAAAGACCTGGTCCAATGAAAGGATCAGGTCTTTCGTTTAAATCATCATCTCAAAGATATGGTGCGCATACAGATTAAAAGCGTCGCGCTGTGTCTTGAATTCGTCTGTCAGTTCAAAGAACAGATTCTTATCGTCATAGTCCTTCTTGAAAAATGGAGTGAAAAGGACGTCCCACTGGGGGAGATAGGAAGATATTTTCCGGGTATAACAGTTTCGCGCTGTTGCCTGTCTGCGGTAGTCCTTGTCGACAAAGGAGGCTACAGATTTATGGATCGCAATATCCTCTTTTGGAAGATAGTAGTAATCTTTGTAATTGGAATAGAAATATTTCAGTTCTCCTTCGTAAATTGGGACGCGGAGCTTTCCGTCTTCTCTGTTGCCTGTAAAATAACAGCCGTTTGCACCGTATGATATTTCGGTGGGAAGGGCAGTAGGAAGTTTTAGGCTCATGATGATTTCGGAGTACTGTTCTTGGTTTACGTCTTTGTAATAATTGGCCTGAACTTTCGTGACCTTGCTCGGCAAGTGGAAAAGGTCTGGAATTGCAAGGGCGGCGACGATTTCAAGCATTCCTTTGACGTCTTCCTCGTTGTGGAGCAGGAGAAAATGTTCTTTTTCCTCGTCATGGTTAAGTACATATTCATGATAAATATCAATCAGTTCACGGCCTGTATATTGATCTTCGCGAACAGTGTCAGATACAAAATTTTCAATTGTTTTCTGCTTGCAGTTTGGCAGCTTTAGAAAGTTTTTGTATGGCGATAGGCGTCGATAGATATCAATTCCCTCAAAATCATCAAAATCAAAATGGATATTGTATTGCTGCAGCTTGTTCTGCAGATAGGGGATATCAAACTGGTTTCCGTTAAAGTGAATCAGATAGCGGTATGGTTTTGCAAATGTGACAAAAGCATTTAATACATTGACCTCGTCCTCATAGTTGGTTGCAAGCCACTGAATGGTGCACCAGCAGGCGGCTTTGCCAGAACCCTCGTCAAGATAAGCGCAGCCAATCATGTAGAGATTGGAGCTTCGCACATACAGTCCGGTTGTCTCTATATCAATAAATAACGTATGTTTTGGAACACAGAAATTTTCAATTGGATATTTGGGGGACAGAATCCCCAGGCTTTTCTGAATGCATTTCATAATTGTATTTCGCACATTCCTTTCCTGATTGTCTATTTTGAAATCCTGTACAGATATAACTTACCATATGGTTTGATTTGTGTCAAAATATTTGTGTCATTTTTCTTGGGTTTTCGTAAGGAGCTGTCATGAAATAAACTTTCATTTTGACTTGCCTAGAGCGTGTTTGAAAAATGCTTTCTGCCAGATGTGCGTCACAATTTGTGGGA
>CAMWXA010000060.1 GCA_947178035.1 uncultured Lachnospiraceae bacterium
ACGGCGATATATATTTGTCAAATTGTATTCTTCCTTCTTTCTGAGATAAGTCTCAAATTCATTTCCATTCTGGCGGAACATGTTTGTTGCATCATTCATCCCTACCTTGTATACGCTTCCCGTCTCCGGATTCATCACCACGACGTTTAACTCGTTAAAGCCAGTCACAAGCATTGCGCTGTCATTTTCAAGTGAGACAAGGACCGGAATGTCCTGATTAATATAATACAGTATCGCATCCAGGCTTACTCCCCTCAAATCGAGCGCAGTCGCGTCATTGATATTTTCTTCCAGAATCTGCCGAACCGTTTTGCCCTGATCGAGCATTGGCTGTACATTTTTGATGCTTCCGCAAAATTCCAGCATTGTCTCAAGACAAACTGCCAAATCCGAGTTATCCTCACTGCTCTGTTTTCCAGTGATTGCCATAATCTGGTTTCTGGTGCTCCTTGTTTCTTTTTTCCATATATATTCACCGTTTTGATTGACGACTGTACCATTGATGCTGTAGGCGAGATTGATTGCCTCTGCCTCATGTGTAAAGGTGCCGTCAATTCCATACCGCCCGTACACATAATATCTGCTCACAGGATTTTCAATCTCTACCACAAGCTCCCTGGAACCCTCAAACAGTACCTGAAGCGGATTTGTATTTTTGGGCTTTGGCGACTCCATCGCATTTTTCAGGACAATCTGGACAATTTTTTCATAGGTCTGCGTAGTGACGACCTCCGATGAATTGTAGCCATTCTCTTCAATCAAATTATTGACAATCTGATCATCTGATGTGCTGCTGTAGCTGCCATCCTCCTGCTTGACCACACGTGTAAGCGTGATCAGGTTTTCTTCTACTGATGCATCGGTTACATAGACATCCTCCTGGCTGTATGTCTTTAAGATCCCGCCGCGTTCATCCTGAATGTAGACAACATTCATCGGAAACGTCACAGAACCGGAAAAATCCATTCGGATATCTTCATATTGCGCCACTCCATAAATCAGATCCTCCTCGATAAATCCAAGCGGCAGAATCCGGCCATCGCCGGATGACTCAATCTCTTGTGTCTCCCCTGTGTTGAGGTCCATCAGTATCAGCTTCGTACAGTCATATGCATCTGCAGAGTTCTGCCACACAAGCATCTTGTTCGTGTCGGATACCTGAAAGCTTCCCTGCTGCAGATTACCTGCGATCTCCTCACATGTCTGGTTCGCCAGATCAATGGAGAGAATGGATCCGTCCAAATAAATATAAAAATATCCGTTTCTATTGATGTAGGAAAGCTGCTCCATATCTGTCTTCAATGTCGAGTAAGATTTATTGTACGGTATGAAGATTAGTTCCTCAACGGTGTTGAGCATTCCGTTGTACTCGCATACCTGCACGCCGATGCTTCCCTCATGCCGGCCCCGGTTCATGTATCCATATACCATAAAATGGACATTTTCCGTTTCATCCACATTCAATATCTTGATATTATGATTGTCATAATTACTTCTGGGATCATCTCCGTCATAAAAGCTAAACAGATACGCCATCTTTTTGTCTGCTGCATGATAACAAAACAGTTGATTCTCATTGACAAATGCAAGATTTGACCCACCGTCGCTCTCCATCATCTGCACCTTGTTATCCCTGATGCCAAGCATAATCTTATTGCTTCCGTACACATCTGCCTCAGGGTCAAAGATCTGATTCATGCTGCGCTCATAGTCGAGCAGATACGTTCTGTCTGGTGTGTAGCGTATCCTGAAAAACTCAACCACATTGTATTCGTCTCTTTTATTTCCCTCAATTGTCTGCACCCGGTAATTCATACGAATCGAAGCGGTCTGTGTCTCAATCTCACTAATTATAATATACAGATCAGAAATCTGGCTGACATTCAAGTTCGCCCATGAGACCTGGTTTAAACTGCAGTGAATGTCCACATGGCTGAGTGTTGTGTTGTCTCCACGCGTATTGGATTCGATATACATCACCAGATCTTTTGCCTGTTCCTTGTCAAATGTCTTGTCATGAAAATCCTTGACAAAACTTAATTTCTCATAGGTATGGTAACTCTCGCCATCTATGATGCGTGTATAGTACCGCACAGTCTCATTTCCTATCCTGAGCATGAGAATCCAGTTGTACTCAACTCCAGATTCAATCAGATCTTTGATTGTGATACTCGCCTGTATGGTATCCCCCCTGTCATTGTAGTCATTGACTTTCGTACGCTCGACAAGACGTGTTCCATCAATACTCCTGACCTCGAAGGAAATCTCGCTAATCTCATTTCCATATTTGTCAACGACAAAGCTGAGCGTCCGCCCTTCCCCGAGCGGCGTGATCGTATCCCGAAAAAAGCTTCCGTCCATCTCCTGGCGCAGTCCATGCAGGTAATTGTACGCAATACCCTTTGTCGTGATGTGCACCAGTGGAAGCGATGCCTGTTCCATACTTGTGGTCAGTTCTTCATTTCCTTTATTATATATACCGCTGCTCACAAAAAGAGTGATAATAAAAACCACAATGCAGGCAGCCAGTTTACTGATAACTTTCCTCATCGAAATCACTCAGCCTCTCTCGTAACGATTCCGTTTAATAGTTTTTGAAATGTGGGGTTGATGTGCAGAAGCTCCTCCAGTTGTATCAGCTGCTCCTGCTTTTTTGTCCCTGCATGGTATTTCATGTGATTTCTCTTTACCGCCCGTATCAATATATTTTTGGGGGTGTGCTCCATATCGATAAATTCCAGTATCTGTGTGTCGTATCCATACACTTCCAATAGTTCAGCCCTGACTGCATCCGTCATCAGCGCCGCCATACGCTCCTTAATCAGCCCATATTTTAGAATGGGTGCCAGCGCATCACAGGCGATCTGTCTGTTGAACTCATGTTGGCAGCATGGCACAGACAGAATGACGCGCGCGTTCCATTTCACTGCCTTAGCGAGCGCATGGTCTGTTGCAGTATCACACGCGTGCAGTGTCACAACCATATCCACATCCTCCGCATTGCTTTCATACGAGCCAATGTCCCCTACTTGAAATTTTAACCCATCATACCCAAATTTATCCGCAAGTGCCTGGCAGTTTTCGATGACATCTTTTTTCAAGTCCAATCCAACGACACAAATGTCATATTGGTTCATGATTTTCAAATAATAATATAGGGCAAATGTCAGATAGGACTTTCCACATCCAAAATCGATAATTCTTAGCGGCTGCCCCTCCTCTTTGGGCAGATGTGGGAGAATATCCCGCACAAATTCAAGATATCTGTTGATCTGTCGAAACTTATCATACTTTGCCTTTATGATAGTTCCCTCCGGCGTCTGGACCCCGAGCTCCACGAGAAATGGCACCGGCTCATCCTGCGGCAGAATGTACTGTTTGTGTCTATTGTGCGAAAAGTCTATCTCCTGTTTTTGCGGCACTTTTGATTTTTCCTTGATTGTCATTTTACCCTTTTTGCTCATGAGCACTGTCACCCTATGGCATTCCGTCTCTAGTTCAAGCTGTCTAAACTCCGCTTCCATCGCGTCGACAATCAAATCCAAAAGCACACCAGGAGTTAGATTCTGGTGGTATACCTTCGTCCCGGCAAACCGCTCCACCTGGTATAAGAGCTCCTCCTTTTTGAGCACAGGCCGTATGCGAAGTTTCTGTATCTGGTTTTGGCCGCGGGGATTGCTGGCTGTTGCACACAATATCATTTCCTTATTTTCTATATAATTCGTTAACAGTTGTCTCAATTTATCCATGGAATTTATTGTAACATGAATCATTGGGCATTAAAAGTCTTTCAAATCTTAAATTATTAAAAAATGGGTTCTCCCGCAAAGGAAACCCATTCTTTTCTGTCAATACATCTATTTCATTTTCTCCGCCACATAATCACGGATTTTCTTGCTGTCTTCAAACATACGTCCACCTACCAAATACTCCCCATCGTGGTCTGAAACCCTGATCACAATGCCCTCAAGCGCCCTGCCGCCGAGAAGCGGGAAGTCATTCACCGCTATGGATACCTGTTTTCCTTTTACATCACAAAACTCTTTCGCCGTTGTCTTGAATGCAAATCCATTGGCGCTAATGTCAATCATTCTGCCGTCACATCTGAAATTTGTGCCCTTTATGCTCACCTGACAGCCATTGGATATCGGCAGTCTTGGATATTTACGCCTGTTGACGACCTTCGGATTGCCCTTGATACTGATCGTATTGACACCGCGCTCCCCATTCTTGGTGGGTCCAATACTGACATTCTGCCATATGTAAAGCGCATTATGTACAATAATGTGCAGATTATATTTCTTTGTCTTGTCCTGTGTGTCCAGCACTTCATTGTCCTGTCTGAGCTGTCCCACGCCAATGCTGTGATCTGTCGTAGAGACTACTTCCGCCTTGTACTCTGCCTGGCTTCTATCACCTGCGGCAAACACGGACACCTTCATTCCCGGTGTAATATCTTTGATTCCCATGAAACCGCCTTCACCGAGCTCTTCAATCAATTTGCCGACAACATCCTCGATATTGATGACATTGTTTGCAGTCTCCTCATATTTGCTGAGCATGACCCTGGTCGTCTCCTCGGAGTCAAGCACACTCTGCGTCATGATCTCCATGACTTCATTGATCTGCTTCATATTTTCAACGAGACTGCGGTTTGCTGCCTCCACATCCTGCATTGCCTTTTCGACCACCTGAATGCCATCGTCGAGCTCTGCGGACTCATCACTGATACTTGCAACGCTCTCGTCGACATGGTTGACCTTGCCCTGTGCGTCCGTGATCAACTGTAGAATCTTTGTGATGGAATCTGTCATTTTCTCAGCAGTGTCCTCTAAGTGGCTGAGTGCAGTGAGAATACTGTTGGATGAATTTTTCGTTCCCATGCTGAGATCCCGGATCTCGTCTGCCACGACCGCAAAGCCCTTTCCGGCCTCGCCAGCTCTCGCTGCTTCTATTGACGCGTTCAGCGCAAGCAGGTTCGTCTGCGACGTTATCTTCTCGATGGTTCCAGTCTCCTTTTTTACCATCTCAAATTCCACCTTGAATTCATTGAGAACTTTCTCGACTTCACCTGACACATCTGCCATCTCGTTGGTGGCTTCGGCGACTGCTGAAAGTTCGTTGGAACTTGTCTTTGCATGGGTTGCCGACTCGTTGATAAGATCTGCCATCTTGGTGACAAGCGAAGCAACATTCTCCACCTGTGTATTGATATCTTCAGTCATATCGAGGGAAGACATCGCCTTTTCCCCCAGTGTTGTGTTATTGACAGAAAGTTTGTTCATACTTTCCACGACATCTATGGCACCCTGTTTGTTCTCGTCAGCGAGTTCACGCACCACTGTCATCCCGTCCACGATAGCACTGCTCGCATCCTTCACCTGGTCAACTGTATGAATCACCTTGTTCAGATTGCTGTTCATCGCGCCAACCATCGCGTCATCTGATTTGGACAAGTGATCGATGGAAAGGATATAACCCAGGTAACACATAATCGTGCACGCCACTTCCATTTCCACTTGAAGCATATGGCCATCTGCGGACTGTCCTCTCATATAAATAAGAACGTTCTGGACAAATATCATAACAATATTGTAAATTCCTACACCCCATATCAGCTTTTTATTTTTAAACAGTATCAGCATACTTGCAACAGGAAGCATAAAGCAAAATGCGATCGTGCTGTTGATGGTCACCACCACAAAGCCATAGAAAATCCCATAGCCAACTGCCACAATCACCTTGTATTGATCATTGGCCTTTCCCTTGATGCGCAGCTGTAAATAGGCCAAAATATATGGTACCCAGCAAAAGACAAGCATCATCAGGAATGTCGCATGTGACATCCTGCCCTTTGCAATCTCCCCAGCATAAATTCCTGGCAGCAGCACGCACATAATTGCCCAAACGATTGATGCTTTCTTGTTGGCACTCGTCTTAAAAAGCTCTTCCTTGTATTCCATCTCACATCCACCCCTCTGCTAATCAGCACTCTTAAAAGCTTCCTACACATTCATTCAATGTACAGTTTTCTTCCCCAGACACGCTAAAATATCCACAATTCTATTGTGTTTAATGATTATTTTACCATATGTACCATAATATTTCTACAATTTTATAAATTCCAATTTGTTTTTTGGTAAATATATACAACAATATTTTTATAAAACAAGATTGACATTTCTTCCCAAATGTATTATTGTATTAGTGTATTAAGAGATTAACACACAAGGAGGGAACTACATGGCATGGCAAATGAATTCTGACCGCCCAATCTACTCACAATTGTATGACAAAATTCTGATTCGTATTGTATGCGGCATCTACAAGGCTGGAAACAGGCTGCCCAGTGTCAGGGATTTGGCGGCAGAGGCAAGTGTCAATCCCAACACAATGCAGCGCGCTTTTGCTGAGTTAGAGCACAGTGGACTGATTGTGACACAGCGAAACAGCGGACGTGTCGTGACAGAGGATATGACAAAAATTGAAGCTGCCAAACATCAGCTGGCACTGACACAACTGAACAGTTTTATCGCAAATATGCGGGAACTTGGCTATAACGATCAGGAAATCATGGACCTGATCAAAAGTGTCATTCACTAAAAAATTGAGAACAAATACCGAGGGAGGGAACGAAGGTGAACGAAAATAACAGCATGGCATATACGCAAAATGAGGATGCGCAAAGTGACAGCGCACAGAACAATTCTGTGTATGCACAGAATGATACTGCGCAGGACAATTCAACTTCTGTACAAGACAATTTGGTGCAGGAAAGTCCTACTCTTGTATCAGACAATCCAGTCAGTTTGCAAAAGGATATCACAGGGGAGAAATCTGTGCCAGGCAATCGAATTTCCCCAGAGGAAGATCATCCGCAAAGTGCGCCAATGCAAAATGTCCCAATTGAACCACAAAATAATCCGATGCAGAACAGTTATCCACAAAATAATCCAACTTACACACAAAACGACGATCTACAGAATCGTCCGGCTTACACGCCAAATGGCTATGTACAGAATAATACGGCTTACGCGCAAAACGACTATCTGCAAAATGATCCAGCTTACACACAGAGCAGTCCAATGCCTACAACCATGTTTCCCAAAGCTCCGCTTCTGCAGCTGAATGACCTGTGCAAGCAATATCCTGGCATGGGCAGTTATATGTCCGTTTTCCATATGAATCTGATCATTCCAAGAGGACGAATCATCGGTCTCTTAGGGCCAAACGGCTGCGGTAAGACAACGCTCATCAAGATGATTAACGGTCTTCTTACACCGACAAGCGGAAATGTGCTGATCAACGGCATGGAGCCATGTCCTGCGACGAAGAAGGTGATATCTTATCTGCCAGAGCGGACTTATCTGGACAATGGCATGAAAGTTTCCCAGATGGTGGAATACTTTGCGGATTTTTATGAGGATTTCTCGACGGAGAAAGCTTATGGAATGCTGAACGCACTTGGTATCAGCAGTGATGCCCACTTAAAGACGCTCTCGAAAGGTACAAAGGAGAAGGTGCAGCTGATCCTTGTCATGAGCCGCCAGGCAGATCTATATATCCTCGACGAGCCGATTGCCGGTGTTGACCCCGCTGCGAGAGACTATATCCTGCGCACCATCATCACAAACTACAATCCAGGCTCCACTGTTATCCTTTCAACACATTTGATCTCTGACATTGAAAACATACTTGACGATGTGATATTTATGAAAAACGGATCGCTTATGCTGTACACATCCGTTGATTCGATCAGAAGTCAGTTGGGCAAGTCGGTGGATACTTACTTTAGGGAGGTATATGCATGTTAGGAAAATTATTAAAATACGAGTGGAGGGGACTTCGAATGCCGTTTGTCATCCTGCTGGCTGTGCTGGTGTCAACGACTGTTTTGACCTGCAGTATGATTCTCACTATCAATCCCAGATATGACGAGGCTGTCACGTGGTTTTCAACAATGGCGCTCATGCTTTCCATTTTTTTGTACTATTTTGGAATTATCGGCTGTACCATTGGAACTGTGTTGATTGTTGCGATACGTTTTTACAAGACCTGTTACACCGATCAGGGTTATCTGACGCATACCCTTCCGGTATCCGCAAAGGAGCTTTTAAGCGCCAAGATCCTTGCCGCCTTTGTCACAGAACTGCTGATGATGCTCGCTATCGCAGCCAGTGTTGTGATTATTATCCAGGTCGCTGCGCACCACATTTTTTCATTTGTCCCATACTCATACGATGAATTCACACGGTTGTTGATGCGGGAATTTGCCTATGCATTCCGCGACTTCAAAGAGGATCTCGGTATCAGTCTTGGCCTGTACATTGTTTACTGGATAATCTTACTCCTTATATCCATGATTTCCAATATCGTGACAATCTTTGGCTGTGTATCCTTAGGACAGCTATATGCAAAGCACCGCATTGTGGGCGCTATCATTGCATACTTTGCCCAGCGGTTTATCATGCAGATTTTAAACTATTTTGTTACTTTGCCAATGTACACAAGAATGCTCAGCGGCTACTATGATACTACATTCTTTGGTCTTGTATCGCCAACAATGATTCTGACAATGATTTTAACCATCCTTGTGGCAGTTGTCATGTACTTCGTCAACCTGCACATGATGACCAAGCGGTTGAATCTGGAATAAGTGCGCATAGAAAAACCGCGCAGGCTCAAAACCTGCGCGGTCATATTTTTCTCATCCGCTCTAATCTCTCGTGAAGCTGCGCAATATTCCCAAGTCTTGCTGCATCTGTTATCTCGCGTCCTGACTCAAAATATCTGACGCAAATGTCATTTTTAATCTGCTGCCATTCCATACCTGTCTCGGCAGGCGGTTCCAGGAGCTCCTGTCTCGCATCCAGAACCCGCATCAGTTGACGCACCGTCCCAAGACTTCCATCGATCATATGAATCTGTGGCGGCATCAGTGCCCGGAAGGTGTCTTTAAAATAATTAAAGTGCGTGCAGCCAAGCACCAGTTCCCGGTAATTGTCAAGCTCATAACCCATGAGCCTCCCCTGCAGGTATGTAGTCACGCTGTCCGACACAAACTCACCGCGCTCCGCAAATTCCACAAGCCCTGGCAGTTCCAGCAGATCAACCAAATGCTCATCATCCACGCGCTCCACAAGCTTCTGAAGCTTTCTCTCATGTACCGTAAGCGGCGTCGCAACTACAAGCACGCGTTTTCCTCCGCTCTCTGCCACAGCCGGCTTCACCGCAGGTTCAATTCCTATGATGGGAAATGACGCATATCGACTGCGCATCTGCTCTGCTGCCACGGCAGTCGCTGTATTGCACGCAATCACCACTGCCTTACAGTCATGTTCTGCCATAAAACGAATTACCTCATTCACACAGGATATGACCTGATCCCTCGTCTTGGTTCCATACGGAACATGGTCTGTATCCGCATAAAACAGAAACTTTTCGCGCGGCATCAGCACCATAGCCTGGTGCAGAAGCGTCAGACCGCCAATACCCGAATCAAAGATACCAATATTCATCACAAATACTCCATTTATTATCCGTTACCACTATAAATTATCCGTTAACGCTCCCCTCAAACCTTCTCCACATCCGGCCTGCACATAGAAAGACCCGCAAATCCATGTAGACCTGCGGGCGTTATTGAGAGAGCGAATAGCGAGTTAAACTCGCATACGATGTAAGCTTATTTTTATTCAATGCAGATATCTTCCAACCACATTCTTTTAAGATTATATACCAGTTTCTTTTGTTTGAAAAGCACTTTTTCAGTAAATTTTACTTTTCATTACTTTTGACCATATTTTTTCTATAAACATTTGTGAATTTGGGCAATTAGCTTTCTTGCGCATTTTCTTTACGGTATACAATCTCACCGTCGATCATCGTCATCAGAGTGCTTGTAAATACTTCCATAGGATTTCCGTCAAAGACAGCTATATCGGCATCCTTGCCTGGCTCTATGCTGCCAATACGGTCTGACACACCGCAAATCTTCGCCGCGTTGATGGTCATGGCCCGAAATCCATCTTCCATCGAGAGGCCATGTTTTACACTCAGTCCTACACACAGCGGCAGAGACTGAATCAGTGATACAGGGTGATCTGTTGTAATCGACACCATTGCACCTGCATTCGCAAGGATTCCTGCTGTCTTAAATGCCACGTTCTGCACTTCAATCTTGTTGCGTGTGGCAAGGTCTGGTCCCACGACTGCCGGAAATCCTGACTCGACTATCTCCCCGGCAATCAAATGCCCCTCACTGCAGTGGTCCAATGTCATATTTAGTCCAAATTCCCTGGCTATCCGGATTGCAGTAAAGATATCATCCACACGGTGCACATGTGCCTTGAGCGGGATTTCCTTTGCAAACACAGGACGCCATGCCTCATAGTGGAGATTATAATCCACATTGTTCTGCTCTCTTTTTTCCAGATATAACCGCGCATTGATTAACTCTTCCCGCAGCATTCCAGCAATTGCCATGCGCGTGACGGGTGATGTATTCATCCCGGCATAATTTACTTTTGGATTTTCCCCAAAAGCAACTTTCATTGCGGAAGGAAATTTTAAGACCAAGTCGTCAATTCTCCTTCCGCTTGTTTTCACAACAGCAAACTGGCCTCCGACAACGTTTGCGCTGCCGGGACCAATATTTGCAGAGGTAATGCCTGCTCTCACTGCATCAGCAAAGGCGGCATCCATCGTATTAATCGCATCAATCGCGCGGAGCATCGGGGTGATGGGATGAACTGTCTCATTACAGTCATCTCCCTCCTGTCCCTTCTTCTCCTCGGTGATACCCATATGACAGTGCGCCTCGATGAGCCCTGGCATTACCAGATGATGCTTCATATCTATTTTCATGCAGTCCGCAGATGGTGGAAGCTCGATATGAGGCGCTACCTCACGGATTTTTCCGTCCTTTATAAGTATGCTGCCCTCGAGAATGTCCGAATGGTACTGTCCACAAATCGTATCGCTCATGCTGCGGATTGTCGCATTTTCCAATAAAAGCATTCTTATAAAACCATGCCCTTCCTATTTATTCTGTCGCGCCAGAAGACCTGTGCAAGGGATCGACTGGCTCACCATCCTTGGTAAGTTTATAATAAATGTTGGTTCCTTCTTCCGTATAATAAATTGTGGGTTTGGCGATCTTTCCGACAATATCGCCTGCGGAAACCCGATCTCCTGCCTGGACACTAATGTTATCCAGCTGCCCATAGGTAAGCATATATCCGTTTCCAAGATCAAAGCGGATTGTGTTTCCAGTCTGGGAATCGTAGTACACATCTGACACGATGCCGTCAGCTGCCGCAGTGATATCCTGTCCTTCGCTGGCTGCGACAACAAGCGCCGGATTATAGCGGTACTGCTGCATTGTGGAATGATAGACCGCCTTGTCCATGCTGTAGTCGAGAAGTACATCCCCGATAATTGGAAGTGCCAGCGAATCATTCTCTGTAAAATTGAGCGGTGTTTCTGCTATGATCTCCTGCTCCTGACCCTGATCCTGGCCTTCCATGAACACTGCCGCTTTGTCTGTACCGGCTTTCGCAGTCTCCTGCACAGTGTTTTCAACCTGCCCGGAATTTGCCTCTGTAAAAGCCGGGTCGACATCCATGTCATTGTTATCGCTCAGGTCATAGATATCCGGGTCGACAAACCGATTATCCCTCTGTGCCTGACTGTCTGACTGCACATCTGCTTCTGCTTTTCCTGATACAAATCTGGTATCCGTCAGGCTGGGAGCCTCTTCCTCTGCTGTGATGTTTTCCTGTTCCAGTTTTGCAAAATCTATACGATTTTCTTCACTTTTCTTGTCGCCCTGCGCAGACATATACACGCCCGCAAGAGTAAGTGCCGACAGCACAAATACTGATGCCGCAATGATACTAATCTTTTCCTTCTGCAAGGCAGGACGTTTGTTATTTCGTCTGTTCATCCTTTCCCTCCATTTCCGGCAAGCCCTTTGCCTAAGGAACCGTCTATCATGATGTGCATGCACCATCGCAGGCTGCATGGCCATCTTCCCATAAAAGTACCCTTTGCTTTCACAGGAATCGTAGACAGCTCCTTTACCATAGCATTGACTTGATAGGAGGTTTTTATTCATGGTTTTATTCGTAAATAATGACGCGGATATCGCCATAGAAATACTTTAATAACTCGTAAAAATTCATGCCCTCAACTGCCAGTTCATAGGCATAGTTCAATGAAAAACCAACTCCGTTTCCCGCCTCATTGACAAGCAGTCCTGACGGCGTAGTGGTAAAAAAAGGAGCTGTGATCACCTTTCCATCTCTTGTAATCACAGCCCCCTGCGTAGCGTCTACCGCTTTCTTTATTTCATTTCGCTTAATACTTCGGTTATCCATCGACAGCACATTACTGTCTGAAAATACTTTTCTATTTAAAGCATCTGTCTGAACAATTCTGTATAAATCAAACGCTGCAAACTGCATGTTATCATAGTCAAGAACCTCCGGACACATCTCGGATTCCCATGCATATACCATACAGCTGCGGCACACAATGGCAAGTGCTTTTAGATACTCTTGTTCCGGGTCCCACACCGCATCCGTACTGACAATATAATCCTCTGAAATGCTAAATACAGTATCTTCCGGAATCACACGGTACACCAAAAGTCCAGTCAGCGTTTCCGGCGTATAATAAAAAGTTCCAATATCTTCCTGGACAGAAATCTGAAAACTTTCATTGAGGACACTTGTATCATCTTCCGTCTGTTCCCATATTCGCTTATCCGGCTTGATCAAAATACTCCCAATCAGTGGAACACACACGAGAAAGGCGATTATTCTTGCCAGCCTTTTCATGGACCATTCACCTTTTCCACGACTACAATTGCTATATTTTATGCGTTTTTTTGGATACTATACTTTTCATTCACCAATCTTGCAGTCAATTTATCAAAAAGCACATTGAAAACAATGACAACTGTATTGTCAAATAGCAGTGCAATCACAATGCACACAACAAATGTCACGACAACACTTGCTGCAATACCGCCCAGACAGCCAAACCGAAGCGCTGTGATATGGAACTGTCCCTGCACCACGACAAAGAGCGCATACCAATGAATTAGTATAATCGAATAGCTGTATTTGGAACACAGGCGCAGCAGCACATTTGATTTTCCTTTAAACTTATCCTTATTATTCAAAAACAGGCAGAAAATCCCGCAGGACGTAATCAGGATTGTCGGGGTGCTGCCATACACATAATTCATCTGTGTTGAATCTATACAGACAACTGCAACCATCACAATGTAGGACACCACCGCTGCTAACATCAGCCTTTGATTTCTCCGTTTCGCACCTGGAAGACTGTTCTGCCTGGTCAGAATATAACCCATCAGGAACACGCCCTCCCAGCCTGCAAGAAAGGTTGCCGCGCCAAAGGTCATACCAAACAGTGGCAGATATGCTGTCAGCGCATTTAGTACGAGTATCACGACTGCCAGTGAAAAAAGAAGTCTGTCACTCATGTGCTGTACCATCACCCGAAAAAAGGGTGTCACAAAATACAACGCTATGATTGTATAGATGAGCCACAAATGCGGTCCCACACTGGAGCCTCCAGTCACAATCCGCTTGAGCGCATTTCCGATATTCTGCGGCGGCAAAAAGTGCACTTCATGATTGAAATCAAACAGTAATAACGA
This sequence comes from uncultured Lachnospiraceae bacterium, assembly GCA_947178035.1. GTDB lineage: Bacteria > Bacillota > Clostridia > Lachnospirales > Lachnospiraceae > COE1. The sequence goes on from CAMWXA010000060.1 coordinate 13,691, forward strand.
ATATGCTGCCAATGGAACAATCACTTTCGACGCTCTTTTGACATAGAAGGATACGACACGTTCTTCTCCCTTCTTCCTGCTGCTTAAGAGCAGCGTCCCTGAGAGCATAACATACAATAAATTGCAGCAGAGTCCGAGACTTAATCCGCCGACGAGTGCCAGACGCTTCCAGCCTGCATCGGCCTGATCGACCATCGGCGAACAGGAGTGCGCCAATATGACGAACACTGCCGCAAGCACGCGCAGCCAATCCAAATATACTTCATGGCCAGCGGCTGGCTCTGCTCCAACAAAGAGATATTTTGCGTAGGACTTCGCTGTAAATCCGCCCTGTTTCATCCGAACACAATGCGCCCAGAAAATGAGACTGAATCCTATCACAATTGCGGGAAAATACCATGTACAAACATCGATGGTATCCTGCGACACGTACGCATGTGCCTTCATTGGTTCCGTACAGCTGTAAATCTCTGTGAGCCTGAAATCGCCGTCAATATCAAATCGGATTGTCTGGTATTGTTTTGCCGGAATTGGAATCAGCAGAGTCTTTTCCCCTGTCTTTAAAACACTCTTCACAGAATGTCTTTCCGAGAAAAGCTCATCCGTTTTCGCATAAAATACCTGTACAGGAAGCGGTTCTGCCCCAGTCCACACCTCTTCAAACTGCAATTGAATTCCCCCGATATTTTGAGCGGCATATTCCGGGGTGAGTGTCAGCGTAAACCGTGGGTCATCCCCGATTACGGTATAACTTTTGCTGGCGCCATCGTCCGTAGAAACCACATTGTATCCAACTACTTCCATATCGGAATATGACAGTTCTGTCACATCTCCCTGCATTTCATAATGATAAGCCAGGTTTCTATAAAACGTCACTCCACATGCCGTGATCATCAGCAGAATCAATATCACAATCGACCATTTGAACTGTTGTCTCATCCTTTTCATTCCTTTACCATAATATCCATCGCCTGTTTCTCGTTGACGAGTGTGATCTTCTTGTGCACTCCGCCGAATTCCCCATCAAGCGTCCATGCGACTTCCTCCTCGGACTCTATCGTCAATTTTTCCGCCTTAAAGCTGTACATATACGCAGTGTCAATATTCTGAATGGTAAGTGCTGCCAGTATCGAGTTGAGTTCCATCGGATTTTTGGGCATCTTGATCAGTGTCACCTCAAACAGGCCATCATTTAGCGCAATCTTTCCTTTAAAAACATTTCCCGCAATGCTCTTAAATCCTCCTACTGAGTAGGAGTTTGTAACCATTCCATAGATAAAATCATCCTCAATTACCTGTATTTCCCCATTTTCCGATGTACTTGTCACTTTCAGATGAGATGATTTGATATTCTGCAGGTGCTTGACGCCCTCCAAGATATAAGCCATGTGCCCTAACATATTTTTCATTTCCTGGCGTGTTCCATAGGAAACCTCTGTAAAGAGGCCAAACGCCGCAATATACACAAAGACATCCTCATTAAACCGCCCCACATCACAGGAAAATACAGTGCCCTTCACCACCACTTCCGCAGCCTTTTTCATGATAGATGGAATCTTTAAGCTATTGGCAAAATCATTGGTACTTCCTGCCGGAATATAACCGATTGTTGTCTTAAATCCGGACTGCATCATTCCGGTCACAATCTCATCA
>CAMWXA010000061.1 GCA_947178035.1 uncultured Lachnospiraceae bacterium
CCACAAACTGTGACGCACATCTGGCAGAAAGCATTTTTCAAACACGCTCTAGGGGAAAACGCGCAGGACCTCAACTCAGAGTTTCGTCGCGGCATAAAGAAACAACCTGCTATCTATGGACATTATGGTATATAACAACTATACTAAGGAACTGTTAAAGAATTAATCTTTGCATCTGACCTGCCTAAATCTTCTTATGCTGCGTTGGCGTCAATCGGCATATTCCATGTCTCATTCCGTCACCTTGCATAAAAAGATTGATACTGTGTCATCTGCGAAGTTAATTCTTTACAATTCCTAATGAAATAAAAAAGGAGACGAGATGCATATGTTTGATGTAAAGAAAATGGGAGAGCAGATTGCCAGTCTGCGGATAAGGAACAAGTACACACAGGAACAGTTATCAGAGAAATTAAACGTTTCGCCTCAGGCGGTCAGCAAATGGGAGACTGGAAAGGCAGTACCCGAGATACCATTACTCTGTGAAATATCCAGGCTGTTTCATTGTTCTGTAGATAGAATTCTTGATTCAGAGTCGTGTGTATTGCGGGATATGGATTTTAATTATGAATTTGTTGTTAAGCCGCGGATTCCTGCAGCCGATTATTCAGGTCCCGAATGGCCGAAAAGCATTTCGTCCGCGTCGCTGTTGACAGCACTGAAATTGTTTTTTGGATTGGAGCAGCGTAGGGACAGCAAAAACTGTCAAATAAACGATGATGAGGAATATATTTTGCAGTCGGCAATTACAAATATATGTTTCGGGTATTCCTATAGCCCGGATGAATGGATTCGTGACAGTTTTCTCATATATGGTTTGGATTATGAGATTTATCCACGGTCAGACTATTCGGAGGAAGAACTGATTGCGCTCGCATGTAAGCAGATGGAACATGGTTATCCCGCCATCATTCTTCCGAAGGCGTATACAGATACTATTTTTGCGGTCGGTTTTTCTGACCAGGGACAGATATTAAAAGGATTGGGATTTTTGGATGGAGATGATCAAAAGAATGCAAGGATAAATTTTGACCAGCTTAATCAATATGCTGGCTGGTACAAGACTGACTGTGATGTGATGATCGTTAAGCCTTCCGTTGAAAAGATGCCGTTATCCAAAGCCTGCGCCAATGCACTTTTTAGAGGGGTATCACTCTTGCGAAATAACAGGCATTGCGGAGAAGATAAAATGCAGGGTTATGGTATCGTTATGTACCAGAACTGGTGTGATTTATTAAAGGAAGAGAACAGAAGAGATGCGGATCAGATCGACTGTGTCTTTCCGCACGCGTTTATTCATTATGAAAATAAACTGAGAACCAGACAGTTTTTTGAATTATGCATCGGTATCCTTCCCGATATCGACAAAGAATTAATAACTTTGGCAGTCAGTCAGTACAATGAAATTCTGTCCTTAGCGACAGAGATTGCAACGATTGCCCATGAACGCAATTCATTTGCTAGGGATGCCCTGAAAGAAAAAAGGAATTCTATCATTGAAATGCTGCGCAGAAGCAGTGAGCAGGAAGAACTTGCCTTGTCTTATATACAAAGGGCATTACCTGCCCGATGAAAGTATCGGCATCATAATGCATGAAATGATTAAAAAATTTGACCGTACGTGACATGGAAGAAACCGTATATGACATTTCTATCTTGCAAAGCTCCTCTGCTGCCGAATACTATTTTATAAGTTGCAAAATAATGGTTCTTTTCGATATTATAATAGATACATCTTAAAAGCAGCCGCAAAGTTTCCTGCGCTGATAATATTGGAAAGGATGCCGCAAAACGTAAAAAGGAGGTTTTATATGAAAGCTGGAAGTATGGAAGGATTGATTGGGGCAAATTTAAATATGAAGCTGTCGCGCACTCCCATGCGGGTATTTAAGGAGGCAGAGCGCAAGGGAGACACCGAAGTGATGAAGCGCGCTATGGGGTATGTCACAGAATTTCAGGAGAAAGCGCATGAGTGCAGCGACAGGGCGCAGGAAGAACTTGCAAAAGAGCTGAAGGAAGAGCGCAAAGAGGAGGAAATCAGGCGTGAGCAGGCGCAGGAGCGCAAGGAAGAAACAAAGAAATATGTGGAAAAGATACAGGAAAACAACAAGGCGGATACTCCGAAAACAGACAGCGTAGAAATCAGCGAAGAAGGGAAGCTTGTGCTGAAAAGCGATTTCCAGACAGAAGACACTGCCCCCAATGCCGAAAAAACAGATGTAAAAATGTATACAGACGAAGGAAAAGCAAAAGCGGTGGATTCTGTGGAGGAAGATGTGGGCCAAAAGATTGATATAACTGTTTAAGCTTTGGCGATATCGCTGCTCTGTGAAATATCCAGAGTGTTTTCTTGCTCCGCAGACAGAATTCTTGTTGAAAAAGAAGAAAGATACGATATAATGATAATGTAGAGATGGAGAATAGGTACAGTGGTTGAATGTATCTAAGATCCTAAGGAACTAGAAGTGCCGCAGAATCGGATACAACAGCCGGAATGCAGGATTCAAAAAGGGGATAGGGGAATGAGCAGGATTCAATTAATTGAGCCGACAATGGAGTATGCGGAAGACATCTGGCAATTCCGGCAGGAAGTGATGGATTCGAACGATAAGGATAAGTTTGCCGGGTGCGGAAATTTAGAACAGTGTTCCTCTGCCAGGGAATGGATTGATACGATGCGCCTGTATAAGAACACGGAAACGTGTCCACAGGACAAAGTTCCTTCCAGCATTTTTATTGCAGTGCGGGAAAGGGACAACCGGATTGTCGGGATAATCGATTTGCGCTATCATATCAATCATCCTATTTTGGGGACATGGGGCGGGCATATGGGATATTATGTGCGCCCGTCGGAGCGGAAGAAGGGCTATGCCAAAGAAATGGTCAGGCAGAATTTGCAGCACTGCAGAGCCTTGCATATCAATAAAGTTCTGATTACCTGCGATGAGGACAATTTTGCCAGTGAAAAAACGATTCTCGCAAACGGCGGTATCTTTGAGAAATGTATAGAAGTGGATGGAGATCTTATTAAGAGATACTGGATAACCCTGCCAGTATAGCAGAGGGGGCTGTCCGGGCTGCCCTGGTGACCGCTTCGACAGCGGAGGGGACAAGCAGCTATTGATTACCATTTTTGCTGCACTGTGATAAAAAATGAAGCAGAAAGAGAGAAGGTTACAGCGTATGCTAAATATTGTTTTCGGGGATATTGAAAATTCTATTTATCACCCGCCTACTTATTTTGACAATCAGTATGAAGATGAGTGGATTACAGATCCGTTGTCAATCGAAATGATAAGGGACATTGATCAGTCAGAAGTGGTCAGCGCGCATCTCATAGAAAGTCCGGTACTGGGACCGATATCACCAAGGGAAATATCTGGCGGCGTAAAGACGTTAATGCTTATGGCATTTGACGATTCGGGGAAAATTTTTAATGCGTCCTCCTGTGGGGATAACTGTGCGAAGTGGATCGTTGATATCAGCACAAGAAAGGACCTGACGATTAATCTGCATCATGTTCTGGACTTTAGCACGGCAGGTGTATTTGAGGCATATATGGTAAATACAGGGAAGACAATTCACAGCTATGAGGAGTATCTTGATGAGGCATTTCAGATAAAGGAGCGCTAAGGTATGAAGGGAAAATATCATGTCATTGTGCAGAACAAGAGACTGCGGTATGAATTTGACATTAAGAGAAATATTACGATTATCCGCGGAGACAGTGCGACAGGAAAAACGACATTATATGCCATGATATCCCTCGCTGCGCGGATGGGGGAAAGCGCCGGTGTTGATATCCAGTGTGAGAAGAAGTGCAGGACATTGGAAGGACCTGACTGGAAACTCGTGCTTCCGACGCTGCATGATTATATCATTTTTCTCGATGAGGACAATCAATTTTTAAAGACGGCCGAATTCACCGCAATGGTAAAAGAGTCTGACAATTATTTTGTGATTATCACGAGGGAAGATCTGCCGAATCTTCCCTATTCTGTGGAGGAAATTTACGGGATACACACAGCGGGAAAGTATCATGACATGAAAAAGGTATATAATGCGTTTTATCGTCTATATAGTGTGGAGGAATTATCAGGGAAAATAAGTCCCAATGAAATTATTGTCGAAGATTCCAACTCGGGATATGAATTTTTTGACTATGTCTGTAAAGAGAAAGGAATTTCGTGCGGGAATGCAGGTGGAAAGTCCAAAATAATAGATGTCTTACGTGCATCGAAGGGAGAAAGTGTACTCGTTATTGCTGACGGTGCGTCAATTGGTCCAGAGATGAATGAGCTGTTTCAGTATATGAAAAAATGTCCACATACGAGATGTTATCTTCCGGAATCATTTGAGTGGTTGATTTTAAAATCAGGTCTGATTGACGGTAATGCAGTTCGGGATATTTTACAGCACCCACAGGATTTTATTGAAAGTCAGGAATTTTTTAGCTGGGAGCGCTTTTTCACAAGTGTGCTGGTGCAGTACACAAAAAATACCTATTTATACTATACAAAACATAGGTTGAATAAAGCATACTTTCACGAAAAATCAAAACGGGCGATACTAGAAATAATGGAAAGGGTAGTAGCGTTATCATGATTAAAATAGACCTGGTCACTGGTTTTCTCGGTGCTGGAAAGACGATCTTTATCGAAAAGTACGCAAAGTACCTGATGGAAGCAGGTCAGAAGATTGCTATATTGATCGCATCCTGGTGTACCGTCCGGAATCTTTGAGGTGGATGAATTTGGGAGAGGGAACGTTAGCGATGTACAGAATTTTTATTGTGGAAGATGATGAAATGATTGCAGGCAGTTTGAAACGCCATCTGGAAAGCTGGGATTACGAGGTGGTCTGCGCAAGTGATTTTTCCAATGTTATGTCGGAGTTTGTCAGCGCGTCGCCGCAGCTGGTTCTGATGGATATAAAACTGCCATTTTACAATGGATATCACTGGTGCAGTGAGATTCGGAAGGTTTCCAAGGTGCCGGTTATCTTTCTGTCCTCGGCGGCTGACAACATGAATATCGTCATGGCGGTGAATATGGGCGGAGATGATTTCATTGCAAAGCCGTTTGATCTGGATGTGCTGACAGTGAAGATACAGGCGATGCTGCGCAGGAGCTATGACTTTGTGAGCCAGAGCACCGTTTTGGAGCACAGGGGTGCGATGCTGAATCTGACGGAGGCGACACTCATATACGGCTATGAAAAGATGGAGCTCACCAAGAACGAGCTGCGCATTCTGCAGGTGCTTATGGAGAACAAGGAAAAGGTTGTGGCGCGGGACACGCTGATGACAAGGCTCTGGGAGAGTGACAGCTATGTGGATGAGAACACACTGTCGGTGAATGTGAACCGTCTGCGCAAGAAGCTGGAGAGTGTGGGACTTGCGGATTTTATACAGACCAAGAAAGGCATCGGGTACAGAATGGGATGAGAAATTTTAAGGCATATCTCCTGGAAAAAATAAGGTGGCTTGCGGTAATTCTGTTTATTGCGCTGGTGATGACCGTGACAATGCTTTTGAATGGAATCCCTTTTTGGGAAATAGGCTATGGAATGCTGCTGTGCGGTTTTGTCACAGCCGCAGCGATATTGACCGGGTATGGCAGACATATGGAAAGCTTTCGTCAGCTGGAACAGATGCGGGAAAATATTGTGGCAGCGCCGGATGATATGAAAGTGCCGGAATACATGTATGAGAGACAGTATCAGGACTGCATTCGTGCGATTGCACAGGACAAGGACAGACTGCAGAAAGAAATGATGAACCGGCAGCAGGATTTGTCGGAGTATTATTCGATGTGGGTACACCAGATCAAGACGCCGATTGCCGCGTTGAAGCTTCTGATTGACGAGGAGATGCGCGCGTGTCTTGACGCGGAAATGGATGAATGTCCTGATGCGGACCGCGTGGAAGAAAGTGACATGCGTGTCATAAATGTGCGGCAGAAGCAGAATGAACTTTTTCGGATTGAGCAGTATGTCGACATGGCTCTGCAGTACACACGCCTTGGCGCACAGACAAATGATTTTGTGATTGAGCGTGTGCTGCTTGACGATGCAGTCAAACCGTCTATCTACAAATATGCGAAGCAGTTTATCCACAAACAGCTTCGTCTGACGTATGTACCGCAGGACATCAAAGCAGTCACGGATAAGAAATGGCTGGGATTTGTGATTGACCAGCTTTTGTCCAATGCGGTCAAATACACAAAGCAGGGCGGGGTCACGATACAGGTGCTCTGTATTGCACAGTCAGATGATGCTGGCAGGCGGTCAGAGACAAAAGAAGAGCGAAAGCATTGGTATGAGGAATCGCCAGCCGTGGAGGAAAGTGTACATATTATTATAGAAGATACAGGTATCGGAATCAGCGCAGACGATTTGCCGCGGGTCTGTGAAAAGGGATATACTGGGTACAATGGTCATGCGGATCAGCATTCAACTGGAATAGGACTCTATCTTTGCAAAGCGATTCTCGACAAGCTTGGGCATCAGTTTCTTATCACTTCTGAAAAAGGGAGAGGAACCAGGGCAGAGATTGTGATTTCGCATTGATTATTTAAATAATTCAAAAAAGTGTAAGCCATCAATGTTTTGTGGGGGTTACACTTTTTTGAATGCGTGCTGTTATCTTGTTTTCAGTTTGCCATATCCCATATCACAGGTTCACCGATCTGTGTATAGTCATTTGGTTCTTTTCCGCTCTCCTCTGGAAATTCCTGCACGTATAAAGTGACGGTAACTGCTTTTGCGTCCGCTGGAATCCTTCCGTTTTCGATCATTTTCTCATTTAACAGATATCCGCGTTCACTGCTGCTCTGGCTGACAGTGAATACGGCTGTTCGTCCCTCTTCGTCCGTGGCAGTTAGTTTCAGCAGTAAGCAGCTTCCCTTGGTATCAGTATTGGAGATGTGGTAAGTAATCCGCTGTTCCAGGGGATTATCAGAGAAGGTGTCCAATGTGATAATCCTGCCATCAGATAGTACGAACTCATCTTTCAATGTCACAAACTTTGTGTCAGCGAGAAGTTCCGAGCCGTCTGCTTTGAATTTGAAATTCCAGTGTCCGTCGATGTCATCTTTTGCGGTGTAGGAGTTGTAAGCAGTAAATTTGAGTTCATACGTATTTTCAGCGGAGAGATCTGTGCCGGGCACATCATAAGAGATTTCAACGCCCAGACACTTGTTTTCAGCATCTAAAAATCCCGAGCTGCCGCTGACTCCGCCGTATATTGGTTTTCCATTGACATACAACGTACCGTCCAGGCCAAAAGAGTCAGGAATCGGCTGTCCGTCTTCGCGCTGTATGGTATAACTGATTACGAGTGCTTCCTGGGAAGCGGCCGCCTCCTGCAATGTGACAACGTATCCCTTATCGATTCTGGAGGTACTGATGACCTCTGCATATTGTGCGATATCGTTCTCCAATCCAAGTGCAGTGCTTAAGCTGTAGCTGAAGTGTGAGATGGCTGCATGGACTTCCTCATGAAAGACTGCAGTTGTGCTTCCCAGTAATACAAGGCATGCCGCCGCTGCTACGGCTGTGCCGTAATGCTTTCCACCTGCGAATTGCTGCTTTGTAGAGTTTATATTTTGCTGTTCATTTTGGATTGCTGCAAGGACAAAGTTCTCATAATGTTTTTTTGTCATCTCGTCGAGTTCCTCCCCTTTGACATCTTCGCCGGATAGACTGAGTCGGTTTGCAAAGCTGTACCATTCCTTTTTCATCGTTCATTACCCCTTTCTTTTGGCAGCATAGGCGCGCACTTTCTTTTTTCCGCGGAAAAGTCTTACATATAAGTTATCCTTAGTCATGCCCAGTTCTGTGCTGACCTGTTCCGGGCTTTCCTCGTTGCCGTATATGCGGTAGAACAGTTCACGGTCCTTTGCGCTAAGGCAGGATAAAAGCTTCGTTGTTTCCTCGGATAATTCTTTCTCAATCAGCGCATGCATCTGAGCGTCAAAGCCGGGGATGCCGTCATAGGACTGTTCCAAATCAGGATTCAGACTTATGGTCTGGCATTCGCGGCTTGCCCTGCGCAGGTAGTCGATGGCTTCGAGCCGTGCAATACCTGCGATCCAGTTTTGGAAGCTGCCTTTGTTTTCATCATAGCTGTCAATATTTTTCCAGATACCCAGAAAGATGTCATTCATACACTCGTCAATTTTGTCTGGCAGTGCGGACAGCCGCTGCCGCACGATGGCGCGCAGATAACCGCCGTAAGTGTCAATGACATAGAGAATGCCCGCTTCATTCCGCTGTCTGATGAGTGCAATAAAATTTTTTTCATTTGCTTTCATAATACTCTGCTCTTTCTTTCTACTTTTTGTACCTCGAGTAGGATTTCGAGATCAAATCTGATATAAAATGCGTTTCCTCCTTATATGTTACTATCCGTTCTGGGGAGGAGAAATCTTACACTATTTTAAATTTTGGGCACTTAACAATAATATCTTGTGCAAAATGGCTAAATTTTGGCTCTGCCCCGTCTGGGTTAGGGAAATAGAACGCACTTCTAAAATAAAAAAGTGCAAATTCCTCAATCCTTCAGGGGAGTTTACACTTTTTATGTGATATTCGTTATGAATTATTTTGCCAATTTATTTCGGGTTTCACCTGTATTCTACAGTTCCTTACTTCTTTATGATCGATTAAATCAATGTCCCATGTTCAATCCATCTCCGGTTTTCGGCGCTGGTTCCGAGTGCGTCAAGGGCTGCATTGTAGGTGTCCGTTAATCTTCGGTTGAGTATGTAGATTTCTTTCTCAATCTCTAACTGTCCCAGTGCCAATTTGTCAATTTTTTCTTTCATGCCCTGCATGTCACTTTTCATGCCTTGTATCTCACTTTTCATGCCCTGCATGTCGCTTTTCATGCCTTGTATCTCACTTTTCATGCCCTGCATGTCGCTTTTCATGCCTTGTATCTCACTTTTCATGCCTTGCATTTCGGATATAAGCAAATCCAGTTTTTCGCTGTCTGTCATCGTACCACCCCGCTGCTGTAGTTATGGCTGCCAATAAATTATTGAGGTAAGTATATCATAATTTCGAGGTAAAGTCTATTTAATTGTCATAATATTGGTGGAAAGGTTTTCGTAATTTGGCGCATGATTTCCTTATGTGGATGCCTGAACAGGTAACACAGTAGGATGCTATCCCCTGTTTATAGATGGCAAATATGACAATATCACCCCAATCTTACAACAATGTAAGAAATAAAAGCGAAATGTAAGCTAATAAAATAGCTGTCATTTCGCTTTTTTGATATACTGCAATTACAGTCAGTCAAATAAGACACCGCGAGAGACAATGAGGAAAGGCAGGAAATAAATATGTCAATTTTAGAGGTAAGAAACGTGAGCAAAGTCTACACAACCCGCTTTGGAAGCGCGAGGGTGCAGGCGCTCTCAAACATGAATTTTTCGGTTGAGGAAGGAGAGTATGTGGCGATTATGGGCGAGTCCGGTTCGGGCAAGACGACGCTGCTGAACATACTCGCAGCCCTTGACAAACCGACAGGCGGCGAGGTGCTGCTAAACGGGAGGGATCTGACGGAAATCAGGGAGAAGGAGCTGTCGGCCTTCCGGCGTGACAACCTTGGGTTCGTCTTTCAGGACTTTAATCTGCTGGACAATTTTTCGCTGAAGGATAATATTCTGCTTCCGCTGGTGCTGCAGGGGAAATCCGTCGCACAGATGGAGCAGCTGATTGATCCGATTGCAGCAAGACTTGGCATTCAGCAGCTGCTGGCGAAATATCCCTATGAGGTTTCCGGCGGGCAGAAGCAGAGGACGGCCGTGGCAAGGGCAATCATCACAAGCCCGCAGCTGATTCTTGCAGATGAGCCGACAGGAGCGCTCGACTCCAAGGCGACTGCGGCATTGCTGAAAGTGTTTCGGGAGATAAACAGTGATGGACAGACGATCCTGATGGTGACACACAGCACGGACGCCGCAAGCCATGCAGACCGCATCCTGTTCATCAAAGATGGGGAAGTTTTTCATCAGCTGTACCGCGGAAATATGACGAATGAGCAGCTTTATGTGAAAATATCAGACACGCTCACGATGCTGACACAAAAAGCAGTCAAAGTTGAGGCACCATGAGACGACACCGATAAATTACGAAGTCTGAAATAATCGAACACATAGTTATGGAGAAATGAGGAGCATTTTTTATGAACCATTTGTACTATCGGTTGGCAGTGACCAATCTGAAAAATAACAGGCAGTTTTATCTGCCATATCTTCTTGCCGGTATCGTATCGGCCATGATGTTCTATATCATGCGCGCCGTTCAGGGAAATGACAGTATTGATCAGATGCGCGGTGCGAGTGCACTCAAAATCGTGCTTATTATGGGAGTTGTGATTGTCGGGGCATGCGTGTGTATCTTTCTTTTTTACACAAACAGCTTTGTGATGAAGCGCCGCAAGAAGGAGCTGGGCGTATACAACATTCTCGGCATGGAGAAGCGGCATATCGCAAAGGTGCTGGCATGGGAAGCGGTCATCCTGTACGCGGTCTCGGTGGGCGGCGGTCTTGCGTGCGGCATTGTGTTTAACAAGCTGGTGACAATGTTTCTCTGTAAACTGACAGGGCTGTCAGAAAGTATACCGTTTTATGTCTCGGGCTGGGGATGCCTGCAGACTGCGGAGCTTTTTGCGGCTGCCTATGCCGCGATGCTCCTGTACAATTTTATCCAGGTGAAGCTTGCCAATCCGATTGCGCTTCTGCATGGAAACAATGTGGGGGAGCGCGAGCCGAAGACCAAGTGGATATCGGCGGTAATTGGGATTGCGTGCATTGTGGCAGGGTATTATCTGGCAGTTCATGTCAATGGAATCCTTGAGGCGGTCAACATGTTTTTTGCGGCTGTCGTGCTGGTCATTGTTGGAACGTATGAGCTTTTTCTGTCGGTGAGTATCGCGGTGCTCAAGCTGTTGAAGAGGAATAAAACGTACTATTATAAGACGTCCCATTTTATCACGGTATCGGGGATGATGTACCGCATGAAGCGCAATGCTGTCGGACTTGCCAATATCTGCGTGCTCTCCACAATGGTGCTTGTGATCGTATCGACGACAGTGTGTCTGTATGCAGGGGTGGAGGATTCGCTGCAGAACTCGTATCCGGAGGAAATTGATGCTACGTTTTATCTGAACGATGTTCCCGATGATGCGGACCGGAAATATCTGCTGCAGCAATTTGTTGAAGCGGCAGAAAAACAGAACAGAAAAGTGACAGAAGTGTCAGAATATGCTAATATTGTGTACGTGACACACAATGTCGGCAATGAGATAGCGCTTTTTGACAATGAATCCGATCATTTTACGGAGATGGGAATGCTCTATGTGATGACGAAGAAGGATTATGAGAAGTATACAGGACAGGTGCTTGGCGAGATTGCAGATGGAAATGTGATGGTTACATCACTGGCTGGCTTTGCGGAGGATGTCATCAAGGTCTTTGGCAAAGAGTATCCTGTTGCAGGGGTACTGGATATGCCGGAGGACATTCCAGACAGGGAGATGGAAGGACTTATGGGGGATATCAATGTGATTTACCTGATCGTGGCAGATGACAGCGCATTGAAGGATTTTGACGCGGAGATTCAGTATCATGTCGGCGTGGAGACGGACGGGACACAGGAGGAGCGAAAGCTGTATGCGTCTGCTGTCCGCGAAGCGGTAGAAGCTGTCAGGGCGCAGTCGGGATTTAACAGCTGTCTGATATATTCCCGGGCGGAACAGTGGGAGGAGTATATGGGAATGAACGGTGGATTTCTGTTCCTCGGACTGTTCCTTGGAATCCTGTTTTTGATGATAACGGTGCTGATCATTTATTACAAGCAGATATCGGAGGGCTTTGAGGACAGGGAGCGCTTTGCGATTCTGACAAAGGTTGGCATGAGCCATGATATGGTGAAGGCCGCGATCAACGCGCAGGTGCGCACCGTATTCTTTCTGCCGATCACAGTGGCTGTGATTCATCTTGTGATGGCATTTCCGATGCTGAAATTGATGCTGATGCTGTTCGGACTGGCGAACAATTCGCTGTTTGTGGCATGTCTGGCAGTGACAGCAGCAGTGTTTGCAGTCATTTACTTTATCGTGTTTAAGCTCACATCGAGAAGCTATTATAATATTGTCTATTGATAACAATAAAAAAATTTCTTGACAACAATGCGAAAGAAAGGTATAGTTGTCCTTGTACAAACGCTAGGGGTGCACATCGCTGAGACTTTACCCTCATTACTTGAACCGGATAATACCGGCGTAAGGAAGCAGTATGAGTACATGGACATTTTTGATCTGTTCGGGGCAGAGTGCGGATGATGCGCTGACCTGCGGCGGAAGACGAAAGCCATGTGAAAAGTGTAATTACGATGCTGACCTCCTCGCGAAAACGAAGGAGGATTTTTTTATGTTGTACAATGTGGTAGTGAATGAATGGGAAGAGACGACTTATGTCCCGACGGCGCTTGGTAACGGACTGCTTGCGGCGGTGATTGTGGTACTGCTCGCGGCAGCGGTTGTCTTTGCAAAGGTTCATATGAAGAAGCTGGCGGAAAAACCGGAGTCAGCCGCGAAGAATGCCAAAAGCGGTGCACTGACGATAAAGCAGCTTGCGTTTTGCGCGATGGCAATTGCGCTCGGTACAGTGCTGTCGAATATCAAAATTTTTCATTTTCCTTACGGAGGCTCGGTTACATTGCTGTCAATGCTTGTAATCTGTCTGCCAGGGTATTTTTTCGGCCTTGGCGCGGGACTGATGACGGGACTTGCTTACGGGGTGCTGCAGCTTTTGATTGATCCGTATGTCCTGTTTCCGATGCAGCTTGTCGTGGATTATTTGCTGGCATTTGGCGCACTTGGTCTGTCTGGGCTTTTTTCAAACGCAAAAAACGGTCTGCTCAAGGGGTACATAGCCGCCGTGCTGGGGCGCTATGTGTTTGCGGTGATTTCCGGGTGGATCTTCTTCGGCGCCTATGCGTGGGAAGGCTGGGCTCCGCTGCCGTACTCGCTTGCATATAATGCAACGTATATCTTTTCCGAGGCGGCTGTGAGCATCGTTGTCATACTCATGCCGCCAGTGAAGTCGGCGATCGGGCGGATACGGCAGACGACATAAGGATCTGTAGAAAAATAACTGACGCATCTTGACTTGTCTATTTCTCCGATTATGCATGTCAAAAAGCCTCGCCGTAGCCCGCTACGCCTACGTTTTTTGACATACATCCTCGAAGAAATATCCTGCGCAAGTTGCATCACTTATTTTCCTACAGCTCCTAAAAGCAAGTTATCGGTTTTGTTTTTTATACCAGGTACAGATGCCTTTGTCCGACAGACCGGACAGCATCAATGTCGGCGTCCTGAGCTCGCGGTCCCATGCGGGAGATGCGATGATGGACTCAGTCACCGTTCCATATTGAATGTCAAGAGTATATGGGCCGGTTTTTTTCCAGGTTCCGATGACAGAGCAGCACTCCATTCGTCCGTTTTTCATGAGGCGGACGGGGTGGGAGTGCATGATTCCCTGCGGGACAGAGGGGGTCAGGGCGATCCGTTCATACCTGCCGGCAAGATCGCTCTCAGTGAGCGGCTGAAGCATCTCGCCCGCGTAAGGCTGAGCGGCGGCGATGAGCCATTCGTCAGGTGTCATATACAGCTGGCGGATCTGCAGGGTGGAGGGTTCATCGTCCGTATTGAAATTCAGTTCCCGGATATGGGATACGAGGAACATTCTGCCGTCCGAATCGATCAGGGCGGAATTGTGTCCGGGAGCCATATACGGCGTGCCGTCAAGCCAGCGGTATCCGCAGGAGATCATCAGTCCGATTGCATTGTTCTCATCTGCGGTATCTGTCAGGTCCTGCCCATGAAAGTCATAAAATGGGCCGGTGATGCAGCGGCTTCTTCCCACACGGATATTATAGTCACTTTTCAGGGAACCATAGGATACAAACAGGTAATAGTACTTTGTATCAGGGTGGTAAATCATGTAAGGCCCCTCGATGGCGCAGTCCATCCATGAAGGGCGTCTGGCAACGCAAGTGCCGATTCCATCTTCGGCGGGCAGTCCCGTCTCCTTGTCCAACAATAAAATGTGGCATCCGCCCCAGAAGGAACCGTACAGAAGATACTGTGCGCCGGAGTCCGCATCTGTGACAATATTGGCATCGATGGCGTTGACCGGAAGCGCGTCCGTGGTCTTCAATACGCACGCTTTAGGCGTAAAAGGACCTTCGGGAGAGTCGGAAGTGGCAAGAAAGATCGTTGACTGTCTGACGCCCCAGGAGGAGTTCGAGCAGTACAGGCGGTATTCGTTTCCCACTTTTACGATATCGGGTGCCCAGATGTCCCGGCTGTTTGTCCATCGGATGGATTCCTCGGGGGGATTGCTGACAACCTTGCCAAGGCTTTCCCAGTGCAGGAGATCACGGGAACGCTTACAGATGGCTCCTGTACAGTAGATGTAGTAGTTTCCGGACACGGGATCATGGAAGATCGCGGGATCGTGGGTCATCCACAGACCAGGAAGATCGCGTTTCATATGCGGCCGGCTTTCCGGTTTGGGCGGCTCTGCCGGTGGCTTTTGCGGATAGATAATCTGGTTCATAGGACATGTTCTCCTTGTTGTATTTTTTAACTCATTATAATGTATGTGAGGAGAGATGGCAACCAAAATGAAGACCTTTGCAGCACTGTCCGCAAACGCATTGAACGCATATTCTATATATTCCATAAACTGTTCAGAATATCTCATTTTCGCTCACCCCCTTTCTTCCCAGCAGGGGGCTATTACAGTAAACGCTTATACTGCATAAAACGAAATGCGTATTTGAGTAATGCGAGTTATCAAGACATATTAAATGATTTATGTGTTCATATTCATAGGCAGAATATCCCGTTTTACAAGATAGAATTTTTTTGATAAGTTGCTACAACAAATAAAGGACATAGCGATACCTCCCGATACCGCCATATCCAAACACAACTCATAAATGGGTAACTTTAATAAATCCTCTCAAAGTCCATGTTTAATCGGAAATCAGCGGTTTTGAATGGTTTGTCAAAAAAAGAGCCAATAACCGCAAATACTGATATTGCGTATTACTGGCTCTGCGTCTGTGCGACCGGCTCTTTGATAATATCTATATTTAATTATTCCACATTGACAAGCATTTCCTTTCTGCATTTTGGGCAGTATAACGGCAATCTTTCAATGACTGTATCCTGCCGTAATTTTATTCGTGTTTTGTGGTTGCAGACAGGGC
>CAMWXA010000062.1 GCA_947178035.1 uncultured Lachnospiraceae bacterium
ACCTACCACAAACGTATTGTCTCCCTTCTGCGTAACCATCTGCTTCTCCTGAATGGGACTGACACCATTTTTCGGATAGAATACAATAATTCTGGTTCCCTTTACATCTGCAAAACCCGCAAGTGCCGCCTTCCCTGTATCACCACTTGTCGCAGTGAGGATTACAATTTCATTCTCCACATGATTTTTCTTTGCTGATGTAATCAGTAAATGCGGCAGAATTGAGAGCGCCATATCCTTGAACGCTATCGTTGCACCGTGGAAAAGCTCTAAATAGTATGTCCCATCCGCTTCCACAAGCGGCGCAATCACTTCTGTGTCAAACTTACTGTCATATGCCTTATTAATACAGTCTTTGAGTTCAGACTCCGTAAAGTCTGTGAGAAACAGCTTCATGACCTCGTATGCTGTCTCCTGATATGTCATCTGCGATATTTCCACAAGGCTCCGGTCAAGCCTTGGAACAGTCTCTGGCACATATAATCCGCCATCATCCGCAAGACCTTTCAAAATTGCCTGTGATGCCCTTACTGCCTCACTGCTGCTTCTTGTGCTTCTGTAAAATAAATCCATTCCACTTTCTCCTCTTACTTCCATCTAAGTTCTTTTCAGGTTCTAAGTATACCATAGTGCTCTGATCTCTGCAAGCATGAGAACATAATTACGCCAGTCCTAATTCCTGTATCCGCGCGTATACCTGTTCAAATATGTATTTGTAATCTCCGTTTCTACCGACCACCTTCATAAACTTGTCTTCATTGAAAACAACTTTGGCCTGGTCCTTAAACTGATACGCCAGCTCTCTCAGCGTTTCCGCGGTATTAAACATCTGGCTGAGCGTGTCCCTTGCGTCATGTGCGAAGTAATCTGCTACAAGTGCACAGTTAAAATCAAACAAAGGCGCCAGATGTTCAATTTCACCGGTATCATTGTTCATCATAAATCCATAGTTCTGCGTATGCCTGTCCGTATTAACAATAATATAGTCCAATACCGGAATGCTGGCAAATTCTGCCCCCCACCGTTCCATACAGTATTCCCTGTAGTTTATGCCGAGACGTCTGCAGTAGTCCATAAACTCCCACGCCTCCACAAAGGAATAGTCCTCGCCTACAAAGTTTTTGCAGATGGATACCTGTCCTTCTCCATCCATCATATTTTTCATATCGCTGAAATAGGTAATACTGTCAATCGCATTGTCAAAACATTCTAAGATTTCCGATGCCAGCACTTCCATCTTTGTATTTACACATTCCTTTGTCTTGTCTGATTTCAATAGATACAGAATGTCACCCATACGAACCCAGCCTTTTCGAAACAACCCCTTAGTCGTCAATTCCGGGCATATAATGCTTGTTGTGATCGTGGGGCTGAATCCCCCCAAAGACAAATCGATAATATCTTTTAATTTATTTTGTCTGATATTAATCGATTCCCATACACTAGATTCATTCTCTTCCTGAACCCAATAGCTGTCCTGAATGGATACACCTTTGCATTTGATACAAATACTTACCCTATTGTCGATAGAATCCACCTGTGGTATCTGAAAGGCCGCATAGATTTTCTTGGCATTATCTCTCGACAGTGACAGCATTCTACTGCTCAGATAGCTCTTTACTGTCTGTACATTATACAGTATATCTTTAATATTTGAAGTCTTTTTAATATTTGATCGCAAAAAAAAGGGCAGCAGATCCTCTCTGAGTACTTCCACCGTGAAATCCGGCAGATTAAAATACAATACTTTTGTATTCTTTAGCATTAAAAACATTTTAAACACCAGCTATCTGTAATTTTTTATTTTGGAAACAGCTGCCTGCTTCCCATCAAACTGCAGGCACACGCTTCTCTCATACCGAACATACTGTCATGTTTGCCTTACTGCCCCTTATTATATCACAAAATACGAATCATCTCAATCATTTTGATTTCTATCTTGTATAAAAATCATGCCCTCCATAGGAAAAGAGAAATGTCAGATTGCTGTCAAACCACTCCACATTCTCCGGTGCAGCATATTTTCTCGCCATAAAAAACAGTGCACCGTTTGACACGTCTTCCCCTTTGAGTGCGCTGTACACTACATCTTTCGTCTCCTCCGATACCGTCACCTTATCGATGATTCCATTAGAGACGGGAGAAAACTGTGTCACATTCTTTGCTTTCTGATACACAACATCGGTGACATTGTTCGGAAATCTCTTATTTTTAACGCGGTTGATCACCACATTGGCCACCAGAAGCTTGCCTTTTCTGTCCTCACCTCCTGCTTCTGCCTCCACAATCCGCATAAGCGTGTCCAGATCCTTGTCTGAGACCTCAATGCAAAAATGCTGTTTCATTGTCTCATAAGAAATAACACGCTCTACCGATTCTAACTTCTCAAGCTCTACATTCTCAGTTACTATTGACACTGTCGCTGTTTCCTTATTATTCATACTGCCCGCCTGCACATCATACTGCTTTGAACAGATCAGCAATCCTGTGCATACTGTGTATGCGATGAATAAAAGGATATTGCATTTTGAGTACATAGTCTGTTGTTCTTTCCTTTCTATTTACACAAACGAAGAATACACTGTCTGCACTCTTCCTATGTGAAGTTTTATGAACTTAGGAACTCTCTTCACATTTTAGTCTATTCGCTTGTCCTATAAAAAATACTTAAAACTTTCTAAATTAAGAATTTCTGTCATATCGTCTGATTACATCTTATGCTATAATTCTTACAAAAACAGAATGTTCCTGTAACTTTATCGCAGTGGAAATAACTTTCACGCAGGACAGGAAAAACGGAGGAATACCTATGCTTCAAGTTGCAGTTTGTGACGACGAACAATTTTACAGAGAAAAAATAAATCTCCTTCTAAAACAGTATTTTCAAAAACAGAAACTCGAATGCAGCATCGCGCTTTATCTGTCAGGGGAAGAATTCTTAGCGCAGCATGAAAACAGTGTAAAATACGATATTGTCTTTCTGGACATCAGCATGAAAGAGCTTGACGGAATCCAGACTGCCTTACAAATCCGCACATTTCACAGCGATACATATCTTGTGTTTGTCACAGCCTTTATCGATTATGCACTTGAAGGATACAAGGTCAACGCAGTGCGCTACATTATGAAAGATACGCTGGATACTGCAATCCCAGAATGCCTGGACGCAATTCTGCAGAAAATGCAGCTGTCACAGGTTACTTTTTCTTTTCTGAACGGCGAAACAACACTGTACACAGACAATATTCTCTATGTCGAAAGTCAGAAGCACAAATCCTTTTTCTATTATATGCAGACAGTCACGATGCATTCCGCTGCCAATGAATGTGGCGTTACAGCTTACCAGATATATGAGAAATTAGATTTGATTGAACAAAGACTTTCTGCTTATGGATTCCTGCGGATTCACAAAAGCTATCTCGTCAATATGAAGCACATCCGCAGACTCAGCAACTACACGGCTTTTCTCGATACCGGCGAAGAGCTGCCAATCCCGCGGATAAAATATCAGGCTGTCAAAGAACAGTTTGTCACATACAAGGGAACTGTGTAAATCATACACGAATTCAAGACATTCTGTAGCATAGGAGGATTTTTATGTTTGAAACGATAATGCGATGTCTCGTTCTTTCCTTCATGATGGGTACCAGTTGTCAGATATTTTTTGAGACAATTGTGCCCAGGCGAAAATGGCGTCATCAATGGATAGAATATACCACCATTCCAGCATTTGCAGCCGGGGGCATGATTATTTCTTTCACGGAAATCCCGCCCTACGTCCTGCAGCCCGTCCGCCTAATCCTCATCGTTGCGGTTATCGCACAGATTTATTTTCAGATACGCATCACCAGAAATCTAATTTTGTCGGTACTATTCTGTGCCATATATTGGAGTATCTCAACTGCTGTCGTGTCTGTATTTCATTTACGCTATGATTTCAGATTGGCAGACGAATCGCTGGGCAGAACCATCGAAAACCTGACAGAAACAATAAACCTGTGCCTGATGATGGCTTTTCACTATCACTATAAACGCCGCCTTTGCGGATTGACGCAATCCTATTGGAAGAAATTTTATTTTCTTCCTGTTCTGTATCTGATTACCCTTGTGGCCTTCAATATGCTCTCATCAGACGAGACGTCCGTAAACAGATATGCAACACTTGCCACGGTTTCCGGATTTGCCATTCTGAGCATATTTCTCTTTTATTTCACCATACGTATGTGGGAGAAAGAGGAGGCTCTGCAAAAACTGCAGCTTAGCGCAGAGCGCACACGCAATCAGATGAACATGTATCACAGCATGCAGACACAGTACGAACAGCAGCGGAGATTCCTGCATGACTATAAAAATCAGCTGAACTGCATACAAGGGCTTCTCGATTGCGGTCAGACGAAGGAAGCCGCGGAATATGTCACCCGCATGACTGGAACACTGCGGATACAGTTCGGCGATATCAACACCAATCACACAGTTGTAAATATCATATTAAATCAAAAGTATCAGACTGCACGGGACAGGGGCACTGCCATTACCTTTGTCATCAATGATTTGTCAGCATTAACCATGCCAGAGGAAGATTTGGTCACTCTCCTTACCAATCTGCTCGACAACGCGATTGAGGCTTGTGAAAAACTTGACGAATCACCGGCAACCCACAAAATCATTTCGTTTAAAATGGTTATCGATGACGGGCAGCTCATCCTTTCCATTCGCAATCCAGTAAAGGAGCCCATACAGATAAAAAACAACAGCATTGTCACCAGCAAAAAAGATTCTATTTATCACGGAATCGGACTCTTAAATGTGGACTCTGTTGTCAGAAAATACCATGGAACCAGTGTTATAAAATACGAAAATGGATGTTTTACTTTTGCGATGATACTTCCGGACTGTATTGCTTAGGAACTGTTCATAAATAACTTGTTAATTTGACGCCATATAAATGTTCAGCTGCAAAGAAGATAATCGCAGGCGTAGCGGGCTACGTCAAGATTATCTGATGCCGCAGATGGACATTTAGACAAGTCAAATTGATGAGTTATTTATGAACAGTTCCTTAGTGTCGTTTTTTGTTGTCTGAGCGCCGATTTCTGCCAAGGTAATTGTCATGTATCCCAGAGAAAAATATAATGAAAACGTAGCATCTATTTTGCACAAAAAAGATTCGAAGGGAGAATACAAAATGAAAACAAACAAAATAATTGCATCTCTGATGATAAGCGGCCTGATACTTAGCGGATGTGGGAAGAAAGAATCTGTTCCTGCCCCAGCTACCCCGCTGGAAGCCGTGGAGTGTGTCATGGAGAGTATCAAAGATCTGGATATGAAAACATTGAACAATTACTCTGACAATTATATCCAGACTTACCACAACTGGATCGGCGTTCCAGTGGAAAGCGAATACCGCACATTCAATGAACTGCTGCAGCCCCACTCCAAAAACAGCAGCAGATATCAGTCTGCCTGCAGTCTGAACCAGAAAATAATGGAAAATCTGACCTGGGAAATCACAGATGTACGAGAGAAAAACAATACTGCTGAGATCGATATGCAAATCACCAACATTGATATGTCGCAGGTTATGGGAAACTATACCACCCAAATATTAGAAAATGTACTGGAAAACCCAGGATTCAGCATCACTGAGTTCGCAAAAGATATGTCCGAACTGGTCACAGCGAAGGATTCCCTGATTTCCATTATTGATGAATTGGACGACGACGATCTCAGTACAATCAATGTCACTGTCTCTGCCTATCAGGATAACGGACAGTGGAAAATCCATCTGACACAAGACTTTATCAACGCCTTTTCGGGAAATATGTATGCTGATACCTACACAGAGGATATTGAACAGCGTATTGCCGAACTGGAGGCACAAGTAGAAAACAAAGCGGATCAGTGGGTCGAAACCATAGAAAATAAGGCAAACGCATGGGCGGAACAATTCGAGTGATTTCGGATTTTATGTAAACTTGACAAACAGCTATCCTGCAACTACAATACATTTATCAGCAGCTAGAGCGTGTTTGAAAAATCATTCCTGCCATCTGCACGCCCCACTTTGCGCGATATTTGCGCCAAATTCAGGTTACATAGCCCGCTATGCGCCCTTCATTTGGCACAAATCTCCCACAAATTGTGACGCACATCTGACAGAAAGCATTTTTCAAACACGCTCTAGCTAAATTTGTCAAAGGGGATTTCAATCATGAAGGGTGTATTCGCTGCAGCAAAAAAGAATGGTACCATATACTATCGCGCTTCCATCACATATCGAAGGAAACACATCAGTCTGGGCAGCTTTGATACAATGTCTGCTGCAAATGCTGCATACCTCGAGGCTGACAGACTGTTAAAACATAACAAATCGGGCATTCAACAGTATCAGGACAGCTCACCCCTCCCCTTTGAGAAATGGGTTATCCTCATCAACTTCCGCGACAACGGCATTTACTTTGGCACCCCAATCTATGCCCGGCCGAAATTTTTTTACTACTATCTGTCGCCAGCAGATGTGCTCAAATTCGATATCGATGACCTATTTTATTACTCCTCGCGCAAAATCATGAAACGCAACGGACATCTCTTTGTCGCTGATTATGGTATGCAGGTAAATATCCTGAACCGATATGGAATCCGAAGCTTTGCTGTTGCTGGAAAAGATTATCTTTTCTTAAATGATGATGACACTGATTTCCGACATGAAAATCTTGCAATTATAAACCGTTATCAGGGTGTTGCTGAAGTTACTTATAAAGGAAAGAAGCGATACCGTGCGCGCATCAACGTGCCTGGATACTATATCATTGGTTATTACCAGAGTGAGATTGATGCCGCAATCGCCTATAACAAAGCGATTGATGTCCTGAAGAAAAGAGGCGTCCAAAAGAATTATACGCCAAACTACATTGACGGACTCTCTCCGTCAGCATATGCCGATATCTATTCCCATCTCAAAATATCGGATAAAATTTTAAATTATCAAAAGCACTATAGCTCATAGATCTATAGTGCTTTTGCCTTGTTTTATTTCGCATAATCCTTAAAGCTCATGAGCATCGTGGCATCTCCACTTATTCCTTTGATTGTGGCATCTGAATCGTACTGCCAAATGCCAAATTCATATGGATACTCCGGCTCATCACTATCCTGTGCAAACCACACATCATAATCCTGCAGATCCTCCATATCTACCATAGTCAGAAGCCACTCTTTGTCGCCATAGATCATGGATTTGTAGCCTGCGTCTTCAATCCTGTTCATAAATACCTGTGCAATCTGTGTCCGTTCCATCTTGTCAAGCGCTTCGATACGCGCCATATCTTCATCTACAGTCTCCATAACAAATGCAATCGGATATTTTATGCTAAAACCTGATATTGCATCCAGAACTTCATCGGCCTCTTCGCGCGCTTCGGCTTTGCTCACCGCCTGCGAGCAAAAATAAACCCCGACGTCAAGTCCCGCCTTTTTTGCCGCCCTGATATTGTCCTGAAAATTTGCATCCAGGACAATATTTCCACTGCTATAGCCTCTGGCGCCGACTTTGAGCATGACGAAATCACATCCTGCATTTTTTAATTTGCTGAAATCAACTTCTCCCTGATTCGCTGATATATCAACACCACATTTTGATACCAGCTCTCCATCCTCGTAATAATTCATAAGTGGCTTTTGATATTTCAGATTAGAAAAATTGTACTTATTTCTAGGAATATTCTCATTGACATCAACCCATTCTTTGGTTCCATCTGCATGCTTTACCTGGATGCTCTGTACTTCATCCTCTTCTTCGTCCTCCTCCTCAACCGTCTCGCTTTCGCTCTCCTTCTCCTCGCTAAGCTCCTCTTTGGTTGTCATGTCATACACGGAGGTTTTTCCATTGGACAGCTCATCTGCTGTCTTGGACTGGCTTGAACTGTCTGAAGCGCTCTCCGAACCATCGACCACAGTCTCGCCAGTAGTCTGATTTGTCACAGTACCGTTATTTTTGTTCGATTGCGAAGTATTCTTCTCTCTCCCTGTATCTGGCAGCGTCCAGATATCGAGATCATCCGATGTAAGCTTGCTCTCCGCGATTACATTCTCTGACGCATTTGCCTCCATCTTTTTACTCTCCTCTGCCGCTTTTGCCTCCTTCTGCGCTAATGCCGCCGCATAGCCGCTCCCATCCGATTTGGATTGTGACTGATTTGCCCAGAAAACAAGTGCTGTCACTCCAAGAATAACCGCTGACATAATCAATATCATATATATGTATATCGTCTTGGAGCCGGAGCTGTGTTCCTCCTCATAATAATCATCATGCAACTTCATATATCGTCCTCCCTAATGCCCTATCAATAAATACGAAAGTGATCGACTGCCAGTCCCCTGCTATCGCACAATGATAATGGCTGTGTATTCATTCTCAGATTTACATAATCAATTTACGAGGTATATTATATAATATTTTCTTGACAATTTCAATTATTTTCTGAATTTTAATCATTTTTTTATCAAATTGCCGCAGATATCACTTAAACACTTCCGATTACTGTACACTTATCTATTAAAATGGAAGATGGCAGAATGTTAGTTACTGTTCATGGGTCAGGAATGCGCTGAACTGCGCATTCCGTGAGAAAACGTACAGCCTGAAAGCAAAAATCCATTTGCGTACGAACGAAGTTCGTATTGCAATTTTTGCATGGATTTTTGCCTGTTACTGGAACGGAGTGAACAGTAACGAATGTTATTCCCTGAGATGAATAACCATATACTTTTTCTTCCGATGATGATAAAATATAAGCTATCGAAAGACAATCGTGAGGTAAGCACACATTATGAAACATACATTCCACCAAAAACTTTTATCTTTATTCAGCCTTCTTTTTCTGGTCTCTACTGTGATGACCGGCTGTTCCCACATTAGCCCGCAAACGCCTGTCTCCCGCACAGGCTTTGCTTTTGATACTGTTGTAACCATCTCGATCTATGACAGCAGCAAAACCGACGCGCTGGAGCAATGTTTTGCACTCTGCGGGAAGTACGAATCCCTTTTCAGCACAACGCTGGAAGGTTCTGAGATCTGGAATATCAATCATGCAAACGGAAAAAAGACAGCAGTATCCTACGACACTGCATCTCTCATCCAATCTGCACTGTCCTACTGCGCCCAAAGCCAAGGTATGCTTGACCTCACCCTCCGTCCCATTACAGCGGAGTGGGATATCTCCGGGCAGATGAGCCAGGCGTCCGCACTTGCGGATTACGACTATTACATTCCTTCTGAACAGACACTCTCAGAACTTTTAGCGCACGTTGATTACAGGAAAGTCATTATTACTGATGCAGACGGAAATGAAATCGGATATAACGACACACTCTCTGATGACACCAGCTATTTTGTCACCTTAACAGACCAGGAGAGTGCTATCGACCTCGGTTTTATCGCCAAGGGTTATATCGCTGACCGCCTAAAAGAATATCTGCTGTCACAAGGCGTGGAGAGCGGTATCATCAGTCTCGGCGGCAATATCCTGCTCATTGGTGCCAAACCGGATGGTACCCCCTATAACGTCGGCATCCAAAAACCGTTTGGCGCCACAAATGAAGTCATCACCACAATCCAGCAAAGCGATATTTCTGTCGTTTCTTCCGGCTGTTATGAGCGCTATTTTACGACAGATGCAAGTGAAAAAGACGGGGTAATCTATCATCACATCTTTGATGCGGCGACAGGCTGCCCCGTGCAAAATGATCTCCTTGGTGTCTCGATTCTCTCTGATTCCTCTATGGAGGGCGATGCACTCAGCACCTACTGCTACCTTCTCGGGCTGGAAAAGGGACTGGAATACGTCCGCAGCCTCGAAAATGTTGATGCAGTCTTTATAACCAAAGACTATGCGGTCATTACTTCGTATTCGTGATGCAAAATATCCTTTCCGTATTTTTCCGTGCGTGTTCCACCAAGGTATCCTCGGAAACCTTCATGTATTTCGCAAGCTCTCTCGCAACATACACAATATTCTGCGGTGTATTTGTCCTGTCAAGTCCCGGCACATTCCGCGGTGTCAGATATGGCGCGTCCGTCTCGATCAGTATGCGGTCTAACGGAATCATATGCACCGCTTCCCGCAGTTCCTTTGCGCGGCGGTCGTCGCAGATCCAGCCTGTGATACCGATAGAAAATCCCATGGAAAGATATTGATCCAAGGTTTCTTTATTGCCAGTGAAGCAGTGAACCACAGACTTTTGACAGATATCCAAATGCTTCTTAAACCTTTTTACAAAATCCGCCGCGGCACTGCGCTCATGCAGAAACAAAGGTTTATTCAGCTTTTCCGCGAGAACGATGTGCTTCTCCAGACACCGGATCTGATTTTCCTTGGTGGAGAACATCCTATCGAAGTCCAATCCGCACTCGCCGACTGCAACGACCTTCTTATTCTCAGATATAATCTTTTCGATCATGGCAAAATCTTCCTGTGAAGCCCTGTCCGCATTGTGCGGATGAATCCCCGCTGTTCCATAGGCATCATGTGTCTTTATGAACTTATCAATCTTTTGGTTTTCTTTTGCGTCTGTTCCCGTCAAAATACAGCACACGCTCTTATCCATGGCATCCTGAATAATCTTTTCCGGATTCGGAAACTGCTTACAGAACAGATTTAACCCAATATCATAATATTTTATCATTTTTCTTTCCCTCGTTTTATTTTAAATAACTTCTCTTTCTCCGTCCATACCTGACAGATCCTTTGGCAATGCTAAATCTTTAAATGAAAACGTTGACCTTTGTCAGTCTGCTCATATGCCTGAAAGCCTAAACTTTCAAAACATTTTCTTGAAGCAGTATTATATGTATAGATTTCGTTCACATATAAACAGTCATATCCCAACTGTCTTCCCCGCTCAATCAGCCTGCTGATCACTTTTCTCGCAATTCCTTTTCCGCGGTAAGATTGCTCGCCAATCACGATAGGCATATCCTCCCTCCAAAAGGTGACATCACCGATCGGTTTATAAATTCCATTCTCTATCACTTCTATGAAATACAGCTCTCCATGACTGTCCAGATACTCGTACATACATTTCAGCTTTTCCTGACTGTATAATGTCTTTACTCCATCTACAAGATAAACCGTCTCTTCATCCTGATACCAACTGAAAGCAAAGTCGTAAATTCCATCATATTTTCTTAATCTTATTTCGTCATTGATCTGCAAAATCGCAGGCTGTGCTACACCGTCTATTGCCATTTGTGAACTCTCCTTCGTATTCTTCAACCGCCTTTTGAAACAACGGCCTATACCACCTGGAATCCAATATCCCTTCCAAAATAGTAATCTCACTATTTTTTCTTCCCTATTCCAATAAGTTGATCAGCAATGGCAGCGCCTTTGTCCCGATGCTATCCTTTGCCCACAGCATCTCCCGCCGTACCATGTCTTGTGAAATCATCATCGTATTATGGCCAAATCTTTTCTGCAGCGCTTTCGCCACAGATGTTTTTCCACTGCCGGAATTTCCTCTCAAAATAATCAGCCTTGCCATCATTTTATCCTTTCCTCCATCATCTTTACTCCGCAATCTACTCCATCCGTTTTCCGCCGCCGCAGTGGATTTTCATCTGCATATCACACCGCAATTGCCCTTATAATCAGAAAATCCTTTCATCACTGTTCATCTGCTGCACCATCCTGCGGCAGCGCTACAGTTGGGTCAGTAATCGTGCCCTCCATCCTGCCAAGAGAAGTAAGTACGCCATTCCCTTCATAGCGATAGCGAAACGTACAGGGTGTAACAACGTCATCTTTTAAACTGGTGTAGTTCATCTCAAAGGCTATTTCTGTTGTAATATCTGTCTTGTCCGTTTTATATAAGTAACACTCTACCCAGCAGAATAAATCGTCATCGGAAAGTTGTCTGGACAGCTCTTCCAGCTCCACGGCATAGTCTGTACCATCAATGTTCAGATGAATATTTGTATCTGCACTTCCTATTTCATCGATATAAAATTGAATATTTTCTTCCTGTCCATCTCCGTTTAAATCCGAAGAATAACCTTCCCCTCTCTGTAGTTGAATCGTTCTTATTCCCTCACAATCATATTTTTCTTTCAAACCGATTTCTTCCAAGTCGGAATAAGGAATCGTATACTCCATGAGACCCTCATAACTGCAAAATACCAGCCCTGATGTGGAAAGATACCAGAGATTGCTCTGATAGAGAGCTTTTAACATCTCATCGATTTCTTTTTTTAAAGTAAGATTTTTGAGAAATGCAAATGTTTCCTGTTCAAAAATATCCGCATGTTCTGAAAGGTCTGCAAATTCGATCAGTTCACCAGTCTGCGTATCATAGTTCAGTCCAATATGATGGTCTAAAATGATCATGCCGCCTGTATATTGTTGATAACTCACAAGAAAAGAAATAATTTTACTGTCCGCACGAACAGCAGTGAACCACAAATATCCTTCAGGACAATAATTAAAACGGTACTCAGAATCATCTTCAACACGCTCATAAATATACGCAGCTGTCGGCACATCAAAGATATCGACTCGAAAAGAATTTACTGTTTCCTGTATATCTGCATTGATTTTGTCGGCGGCGTTTTCATTCTCTTCAATCGTCACAACAGGATAAATGTATCCTTTCCTACTCAAAATAGTGTCATCCTCCATTTTTGTGATCTGTTCTTCAGTACAAAACACAAGTCTGACAGGAGAAGCACTTGTGGTACGCTCTCCTGGAAAAGCACTTTGTACGGTATCTGTATCGTCCACATCCTGCGCGTCGATTGTGTCCGCACTGTCAGAAATTCTTTCGGTTGGAATTTCGTTGGTTTGGATGTCTTCCGTTTGGGATTCTTTTGCTTGCGTTTCTTCAGTCTGCGCATTTAACAATATATCTGACTGTTCCTCTTCTTTTTCGCCACCAGAAGGTAAATCATTTTTTGCACATGCTGTACATAAACTTAGAAAAATCATGAATATACTCAAGAAGAAAACTTTTTTTCGTTTCACAACTACTACCCCCCTTATCTAAGCAATTGTTTATTCATGCAAATACAACGCTAATCAGCATAATTGACGCATTGATGCTCCTCCGCCTCACCGTCCTGCGGCATAATATAAAACACTGCTGTCGGATCGGTAATTGTGCCTTTTATCCTGCCAAGATAGGTGAGAACACCATTCCCTTCATAACGGTACAGAAATGTGTAAGGTGTGACAATGTCATCTTTCCAACTGATATAGTTCATCTGAAATGCAATTTCTGTCATATCATCTGTCGGGTCCATATCGTATAAATAGCATTTGGTCCAGCAAAACAAATAATTATCGTCTGAAAATTGTCCGGATAACGCCTGATGCTCCACACCATAATCCGTACCATCAATGATAAAGTGAACATCTGTATTGGCACTTCCCATCTTGTCTATAAAAAATTGAATCTTCTCACTCTGCCCGTCCCCGTCTAAATCAAAAGAACAGACTTCCTCCGTCTGCAGGCAGATCGTCATCGCTCCTGTGTTGTCATATTTTTATTTAAAACCGATTTCTTCCTAGTCGGAATAAGGAACTGTAAACTCAATTTTACCTGCATAAAACGCACCAAGTTCATAAGGATTGCTGAAAAATACCAGTCCTGATGTGGAAAGATACCATCTGTTGTCCTGATAAAGAACCTCTTGCAAATCATCAATGCCATCCTCCCACATGATACCCTGATAAGCAGCTGTGGAAGCAAGGTTCTGGAGAAGTGCAAGCGTATTCCGGGCAAACGCATCCGCATTCTCTGAAAGTTCTGCAAAGTCAATCCGTTCACCCGTCTGTGTGTCATAGTTCAATCCTATAGAAGTATCCATACCATGTGCGCCTCCTGCATAGTATTGCGAGGTCACAAGAAAAGAAATAACCTTACTGTCAGCACGGGCAGCAGTAAATATCAACTCATCCGAATATCCTGAAAAATGAAAATCAGAATGATTCGCATAAATGACTTCATAATCATATTGCGCACTATCAAACACATCGTTATCTGCGTGAAAAGAGTCCACCCTTTCCTGTATATCTGCATTGATTTTGTCGGCAGCAATTTCATTGTCTTCAATTGTCACGACAGGATAAATACATTTTCTCGTACACAAAACAGTGTCATCCTCCAGCTTCATACTCTGTTCTTCCGTATAAAAATGAAGGCTGACGGAAGATGCACGCGTAGTACGCTCTATTGAAAAAGGTGTATTGTATGTATCGCCCATATCCTGTGTGTCAATGGCACCAACACTGTCAGAAATCCCTTCGGTCTGCGTTTCGCAGGATAGCACTTCTTCCGTTTGGCCTTCCCTGGTCTGTACATTTATCAATATGTCTGACTGCCGCTCTTCTCTTTCACTATCAGAAGATAAAACAGTTTCTGCACAGGCTGTACATAAACATAGAAGAATCATAAAAATAGTCAGGAATAAAACCTTTTTTCGTTTCACAACTGCACTCCCCTCTGCTCTAAACAACTGATTAATCCACCGCAAGAACAACGCTAAGCGACATAATAGACGCATTGATAAAAGCATGCAGAACAACACTGCTCCAAATGTTTTTATTGCTTTTATAATACATCAATCCCAAAGCGCATCCAGTAACAGCCTGCTCCATCAAAACAGCTCTTATGGAATCCACAATACTTCCCGCTGTCGAATCCCACAGATAATATGCAAACGGAAAATGATACAGCCCAAACAAAACACTGGCAGACAAAATCGCTATGTATGGCCGTTTCCATGTATTGAGCATGCATCTTTGAACGATGCCCCGGAAGAAAACTTCCTCTGTAAACCCGGCTGTCAATAGCATCAGGCAAAAATATATTGGAAATTTTGCCAGCATTTTCGGAATACCTGATATCAAATCCTGTGTCTCTTCACTGAGGCTGAAAACCAGGAGCAGTACACCTGTGTATAACATACACACCAGCAGTATTCGTACTCCTGTTTCTTTGTCCACCCGTTTGAAGCCCATTTCTCTCAACGTTTCTGTCAATTTCTCTTTCCTTAACCCTGCAATAATCAACAGCGGAAACAGAAATAAGAATAGCCAGTTTGTAATTTCGTTTATGATATCTATCTGAAATGCATTGCTTATCATTGCCAAGATAACATATAGCGCGTACCATGACAAGCAGAATAGCATTTCTGTTTTCGATCCTTCTTTTGTATCTTCAATCCTTTGTTTTCTAAAAATTGTTAGAATCAGCAGGAT
>CAMWXA010000063.1 GCA_947178035.1 uncultured Lachnospiraceae bacterium
AACTGTGGCGGTGCCATCCAGAAATGCTTCAGGCGGTGAAAAAGCTTCTGCACAGGCTGGTCCGGCACCGAAAAAACAGAAGGCGACTGCCGCTGCATCCAGTGCAGAGCGGAAGTCCTATAGTAAGTTTGAGAAAGGCGGCGATAAGAGCTTTGCGAAAAGAGCGCTGAAACGTTCAGATAATCCCAATGTGATATTCGGCCGCGACTTTGAGGATGAGAGTATCAACATAGAAGAAATCTGGGGTGAGATGGGCGAGGTCACAATCAGAGGAAAAGTGCGTGCCATGGAGACGCGCGAGATCAGGAATGAACGGACAATTGTAAGCTTTGAGATCACAGACTTTACAGACACGATCAAGGTAAAAATGTTTGTACATAACGAGCAGCTTGCGGAGCTGACGGAGGATCTAAAGGCTGGGGCATTTTTGAAGATAAAGGGTGTCACAGTAAATGATACATTTGACAGAGAACTCACGATTGGTTCTGTGGTCGGCGTTATGAAGATACCTGATTTTACGACAACGCGCATGGATAACAGCGCCAGAAAACGTGTCGAGCTGCACTGTCACACGAAGATGAGTGATATGGACGGTGTATCCGATGTCAAGGATATTATCAAGCGGGCAAAGAAGTGGGGGCATAAGGCGCTCGCCATCACGGATCACGGCTGCGTGCAGGCTTTCCCGGATGCGAACCATGCCCTCGCCCACGATGATGATTTTAAGATTATCTACGGTGTGGAAGGTTATCTGGTCGATGACCTCAAGGAGATTGTGACTGATGATAAGGGGCAGTCGCTGGATGAGACCTATGTGGTCTTTGATATCGAGACGACAGGATTCTCGCCAGTTACAAACCGAATTATTGAAATTGGCGCGGTTAAAGTAAAAAAAGGGCAGATTACAGATCGGTTTTCTGCTTTTGTCAATCCGGAAGTACCAATACCCTTTGAGATTGAAAAGCTGACAAGTATTAATGACAGCATGGTGATCGATGCGGAGACCATTGAGGTAATACTGCCCAGGTTTCTGGAGTTTGTAGGAGATGCTGTGCTTGTGGCACACAATGCCAGTTTTGATGTAAGCTTTATCAAAGAAAATGCAAAGAGGCAGAATATTCCAGTAGATTTTACCTATGTGGATACAGTCGGCATCGCGCGCGTATTGCTAACAGGACAGGCGAAATATACTCTGGATGCCGTCGCCAAAACGCTGAAAATATCACTTGAAAACCATCACAGGGCGGTTGATGATGCAGAGTGCACAGCGGAAATTTTCTTGAAATTCATTGAAATGCTCAATAGGGATAATATAGATACCCTCGCAGAACTCAATGAACTGGGAAAGGCAAGTGTTGAGGCTGTTCGAAAGCTCCATTCCTTCCACGTTATTATCCTGGCAAAGAATCAGACAGGACGTATCAATTTATACAGACTTGTGTCGGAATCGCATCTGACTTATTTTTATAAGAGACCGCTGATTCCAAAGAGCCTGATTCAGAAATATCGGGAAGGCCTGATTATAGGCAGCGCCTGTGAGGCTGGTGAATTGTTTCAAGCTATGCTGGACGGACAGAGCGAGGAGCAGATTGCCCGCATTGTAAATTTTTATGACTATCTGGAGATACAGCCGATTGGCAACAATAAATTTATGATTGCGTCGGACAAACTGAGGGATATCAATTCCGAGGAGGATCTGATCGCACTGAACAAAAGGGTGGTAAAGCTGGGGGAACAGTTTCACAAGCCGGTGGTTGCTACCTGTGATGTGCATTTTCTTGATCCGGAGGATGAGGTGTACAGACGGATTATCATGACAGGA
Source organism: uncultured Lachnospiraceae bacterium (assembly GCA_947178035.1). GTDB lineage: Bacteria > Bacillota > Clostridia > Lachnospirales > Lachnospiraceae > COE1. The sequence continues at coordinate 1,823 of CAMWXA010000063.1, forward strand.
AAGGGATTTAAGGATGCCGATGACCAGGCGCCGCTGTATCTGCGCACGACGGAGGAGATGCTGGATGAATTTGCGTATTATCTTGGCAGCGAGAAGGCAGAGGAGATTGTCATCACAAACACGAACATGATTGCGGATATGTGTGACAGAATTGCGCCGGTGCGCCCTGATAAGTGTCCGCCTGTCATTGAGAACAGTGACCAGCAGTTGACAGACATTTGTTACAGAAAAGCACATGAGATGTATGGCGATGAGCTTCCTGACATTGTTGAGGCGCGGTTGAAGCGGGAGTTAAATTCCATTATCAGCAATGGATTTGCCGTGATGTATATCATTGCACAGAAACTTGTGTGGAAGTCAGTGGAGGACGGTTATCTGGTCGGTTCGCGGGGGTCTGTCGGCTCTTCGTTTGTGGCGACCATGGCTGGGATAACGGAGGTTAATCCGCTGAGCCCGCACTATTATTGCAAAAATCGTCATTACAGCGATTTCTATTCGGAGGATGTCAAGAAATTTGCAGGGATGGCTGGCTGTGATATGCCGGATAAATTCTGTCCTGTCTGCGGTGAGAAGTTACTCAAAGATGGTTTTGATATTCCATTTGAGACTTTTCTCGGATTCAAGGGAAATAAGGAGCCTGATATCGACTTGAATTTTTCAGGGGAATATCAGAGTAAGGCGCACAAATATACAGAAGTAATCTTTGGATATGGTCAGACATTTCGTGCGGGAACAATCGGTACGTTGGCGGATAAGACAGCGTTTGGATATGTCAGGAACTATTATGAAGAGCGGGGAAAGCATAAGCGAACAAGTGAGATCAACCGTATTGTGGAGGGGTGCGTAGGTGTCAGGCGCACTACTGGGCAGCATCCAGGAGGTATCGTTGTCCTGCCAGTGGGAGAGGAGATCAATTCTTTTACACCAGTGCAGCATCCGGCAAATGACATGACAACAGATACAATCACAACACATTTTGATTATCACTCAATTGACCATAATCTCCTAAAGCTTGATATTCTGGGACACGACGATCCGACGATGATTCGTATGCTTCAGGATTTGACCGGGATAGATCCGACGACAATACCACTTGATGACAAAGGCGTGATGTCGCTTTTTCAGAATACATCAGCGCTTGGCATCACTCCGGAGGATATCGGAGGGTGCAGGCTTGGATGTCTAGGAATCCCTGAGTTTGGCACGGACTTTGCGATGCAGATGGTGATTGATGCACAGCCCAAATATTTCTCTGATCTTGTCAGAATATCTGGTCTTTCGCATGGCACAGATGTGTGGCTTGGCAATGCGCAGACGCTGATTCAGGAAGGCAAAGCGACAATTTCGACAGCAATCTGTACAAGAGATGACATTATGACATATTTGATTGGAATGGGACTCGAATCGGAGAAATCCTTTAAGATTATGGAGGCGGTGCGAAAGGGGACTGTTGCAAAGAAAAAATGTGGCAGCTGGGATGAGTGGAAACAGGATATGCTTGACCACAATGTCCCTGACTGGTATGTATGGTCCTGTGAAAAGATACAATATATGTTCCCCAAAGCGCATGCGGCGGCATATGTCATGATGGGGTGGCGTATTGCTTATTGCAAGATCAACTATCCGCTGGCATATTATTGTGCATTTTTCAGCATCAGAGCCTCGGCATTTTCGTATGAGATCATGTGCCTTGGGCGGGAGCATTTAGAACGGGTCATGGCAGAGTACAGAAAACGCAGTGACAGTTTGTCCAACAAGGAACAGGATGCGCTAAAGGATATGCGCATTGTACAGGAGATGTATGCAAGAGGCTTTGAATTTGAGCCAATTGATATTTTTAAGGCGCATTCCAGAAATTTTCAGATTGTGAATGATAAGATTATGCCATCTCTAAGTAGTATTGAGGGGCTTGGCGAGAAAGCGGCTGACGCGATCATGGAGGCGGCAAAGGATGGACCTTTTTTGTCAAAAGATGATTTTCGGAGCCGGACAAAGGTGTCAAAAACCATCATTGATCTGATGGCTGATTTAGGCCTTTTGGGTGATATACCAGAGTCCAATCAGATTAGTCTGTTTGATTTGGTTGGTTAATTTTATAGAGCTATGTGAAAGGCGGAGGGAATTCCCATTTTGGGGATTTGCGTCCGCCTTTTTGTTAGATGAATGGAGCAAAGCTTTTATCAATTTGGCGTACGCTCCCACTACTTTGGCGTGGGTGTGAAAAGTAACCCACGGTAACATAAATTGCACTTATTACAAAATAAGTACTTGTTATTTCGTTACTTTTCATGTAAAATGTAAGTAAAAGTGGTGCAAAGTGGAACTAAGTGGTGCAAAGTGGTGGTGATTGGATGTTCATGGGTGAATACAATCATACGATTGACGCGAAGGGCAGGCTGATTATTCCCTCAAAGTTCCGCGAAGTTTTGGGAGATGATTTCGTGGTGACGAAGGGACTTGATGGCTGTCTGTTTGTGTATGACAACACCGAGTGGTCCGCTTTTGAAGAAAAGCTAAAGGCTTTGCCGCTTATGAACAAAGAATCTCGTAAATTTGTCCGTTTTTTCCTCGCGGGCGCAGCCAGTGTGGAGGTGGACAAGCAGGGAAGGATACTGATACCATCTGTGTTAAGGGAGTTTGCGGCGCTGGATAAGGATGTTGTCCTGGTGGGAGTAGGAGGGCGCATTGAGATCTGGAGCAAAAATAGGTGGGAGGAAACTTCGGAGTACGACGATATGGATGATATTGCAGAACATATGTCTGAGCTGGGACTGATGATCTAATGCGGTCCGGCCACAGGATATGAGGCAGATTCCTAAAAGTTTCAGAAAGGAAACCGTAATATGGAGATGGGATTTAGACATACGTCAGTATTGCTTGATGAAACGATTGATGCACTCAATGTGAAACCGGAGGGGGTATATTTAGACGGCACTCTCGGCGGTGGTGGACATGCTTATGAGGTGTGTAAGAGACTAGGGGATAAAGGAAGTTTTTATGGGATAGACCAGGATGCAGCGGCCATAGAAGCGGCAGAGAAACGATTGGAAGAATTTGGGAAAAAGACGACGATAATAAGAAATAATTATTGCAATGCGAAGCAGGTGTTGCGGGAAAAGGGCGTGGAGTACGTGGATGGCATCGTCCTTGATCTCGGAGTGTCCTCATATCAGCTTGATACCGTGGAGCGCGGGTTTACCTACAAGTATGATACGCCTCTTGATATGCGTATGGATCAGCGGCAGAGGCTGACTGCGAGGGATATCGTGAATGATTACGACGAGCAGTCGCTCTATCGGATTATCAGGGAATATGGCGAAGATCAGTTTGCCAAGAATATCGCGAAGCATATCGTGCAGGCGAGGGGAAGCAAGCCAATTGAGACAACCTTCGAATTGAATGAAATCATCAAGGCGGCGATTCCGGCTAAGATACGTGCAACAGGCGGCCATCCGTCGAAGAGAACATTTCAGGCGATTCGCATTGAATGCAATCATGAACTTGACGTACTCAAAAATTCTTTGCAGGATTTGGTGGATCTATTAAATCCACAGGGGAGACTGTGTATCATCACATTTCATTCTCTGGAGGACAGGATTGTAAAAAACTTTTTCCGGGAGATGGAAAATCCATGCACATGCCCACCGGAATTTCCGGTGTGTATCTGTGGAAAGATTCCATATGGAAAAGTAATATCGCGAAAACCGATTCTGCCTTCGCAGGAGGAGATGGCGGAAAATTCGCGTTCAAAGAGTGCCAAACTCAGGGTTTTTGAGAGAATCTGATTTCGTTACACCGATATTAGTTAAGGAAAGGGATGCAGGAACAAAAATGAGACATGCCAATTCAACAACGAGCACAAACAGACAAAGCACAGGCAGTCGCAATAAGAGCCGAAATGCAAATCAGCAATATAATTATATAGAGGGAAGTGCAGTAAGAAAGCTGCAGACGACTTCGAAGAGAAAGGAATATGAGAGACCAAGTCTTCACACGCAGTTCAGGCGCAGAACAAAAGTAAAAGCAGTACCCATGAATAAAGGGTATATTGCGGTGGCTGCAGCGGCGTTTGTGATAGTCTGTGGGGTGCTTATGGGATATGTGAATCTGCAGTCAGATATCACAAATCATATCACAAATATTTCAAAGCTGGAAAGCCAGCTCAATGAGATGAAGCTTGCAAATGATGAGACCTATACGAAAATTATGAGCAGCATTGACTTGGAGGAGATTAAGCGCATTGCGGTCAATGAGCTTGGAATGAAATATGCAAAGGAAGGACAGGTTGTCGAATATACTGGCGAAGGAAATGACTATGTGCGCCAGTATGGACAGATACCAGAATAATAGTATGGAGATTGCGTAGTGCAAGGTGATTAGATGGCAGAAAGAAGTAGGAAGATCAGTAATAACAGTAATAGCAGCAGTAGAAAGAGTACTGTACCAAAAAGCAGTACCCAAAGAAGCAGCAGAAACTATAGTAATGCTCACAAAAGCCACAGTAATACCAGGGCTGACAGAAAGCGGTTAAGAAGACAAAAGGCGAGTTTGAACAAAGTCAAATCAATGAAGCTAGCAGTGATGATGTTGGTCATCCTGCTGGCTTTTACGGGATTGGGGGGACGACTGTATTGTCTTGCGCGCGATAACCAGAATGAATATCAGAAAAAAATTCTGTCGCAGCAGCGATATGATTCCATGACATTGCCTTTTAAGAGAGGAAGCATTCTCGATGCCAATGGAACGATTCTTGCGACGAGTGAGAAAGTGTACAATGTAATCCTTGACTGTAAGGTTATGCTTTCTGATGAAATGAATGAAGAACCAACATTGACAGCGCTTGCCGAATGTTTTGATTTAAATTTGGCAGAGCTAAGGCAGTATGCACAAAATAATCCCAATTCGCAGTACTATGTTCTCAAAAGAAGAATTACATATGATGAAATGAGTCCTTTTCTCGAACGGAAAAATGAGCACAATGCAGAGGCGGCAAAAAAGAAGGGAGATGAGAAAATAGGCATCATCAACGGCGTATGGTTTGAGGAGGAGTACATCAGACGCTATCCAAACAATACGCTTGCCTGCGATGTGATTGGCTTTACAGGCACTGATAATAATGGTACGTATGGACTCGAGGAGTATTACAATGATATACTCAATGGCACTAACGGAAGAGAGTACGGATATTTAAACGATGATTCGACGCTGGAGCGCAAGACTGTGGCGGCAGTGGACGGCAGTACTCTTGTGAGTACGATTGACGCCAATATTCAGGCAATCTGCGAGAAATATATCAAGCAGTTTAATGCAGAGCACTTAAATGAGGTAAGGGAAGGACCGGGAGCTTACAATATTGGCGTGATCATACAGGATTGCAACAATGGTGATATTAAGGCGATGGCAAGCTATCCGGATTTTGATCTCAATAATCCGAAAGATTTATCTGGTTATTATACAGAAGAGCAGATTGCACAGATGGAGGCAGACGATACATACTATGATACGCTGAATGCACTATGGAGAAATTTCTGTATATCAGATACGTATGAGCCGGGGTCTACGGCAAAGGCGATCACACTGGCAGCAGGTTTGGAGACCGGTAGGATTATAGGAACTGAGACTTACGAATGCGGCGGTAATCTTCAGGTGGCAGATCACAAAATCAATTGTAATGTCACAAGCGGTCATGGGACACTGACGGTAGGTGGCGCGCTGGAACAGTCATGCAATGTTGCATTTATGAAAATGGGTGAGGCAATTGGATCGAAGCTCATGGTACAATTTGATCAGATTTTTAATATTGGATTGAAAACGAATATTGATCTTGCGGGGGAGGCGCGGACAGCATCGTTGGTGTACACCGAGAGTACGATGGGAGCATCGCAGCTGGCAACTTCCTCCTTTGGACAGGGATACAATGTCACAATGATTGAGATGGTGACGGCCTTTTCTTCTATTGTAAATGGTGGATATTACTATGAGCCGCACATGGTCAGCAAGATCACAAACTCCAAGGGTGATACGATCAAGAACATCGAGCCGAGGGTGTTGAAACAGACGATCTCAGCAACAACATCCGAACAGATGAGACAGTACCTCTATGCTGCTGTTGCAGAAGGAACTGGAAGATCGGCGCGCCCGGCAGGGTACGCGATTGGCGGCAAGACGGGTACAGCGGAGATGGTGCCTCGTGACAAGACAAACTACGTGGTTTCCTTTATAGGATTTGCGCCGGCAGATGATCCGCAGATTGTCATTTATTGTGTGGTTGACAGACCAAACGTTGCAAAACAAGCGCATGCAACTTATGCGACAGGCATTGTCAAAAATATATTGACAGAGGTACTTCCTTATATGCACATAGCAAAGACAGAGGAGATGACGATCGCTGAGCAGGAGGAAGTGGACAAAATCCTTGGAAATATTGTGCAGGGCGATACTCCTGAGGAAGAAGGCGGTGAAGAAGGCGACGGTGGTGAAGCTGGTCAGGAGGGAGAAAACAGTGAAGAGGGAAGCAGCACTGCATCAGGTGAGAGTCAAAGCAGTGGACGTCCTTTCTATGTGATTGATCCGGATACTGGAGAGTTAATTGACCCTGTGACGGGTGAGCCGGCGCAGATGAATTATAGTTCAGAAGATGACAATAGTGTCCCGGAGGACAGCGGTGGCAGCGATTAGACACTGACTTTTTAACATATATAGGTCCTGGCATTCATAAAATAGTAGCAATACAAATTTTATGAATGTAGAGGGGAAAAATGGCGATCAAGAACAGCGCAGGAAGACGGAATATGACTGTGCAGAAAAAGAAAACCTTTGTTCTTTGTGTGATGTGTGTGTCAATACTCTTATTGTTATGTGTGCGCGTGGGATATCTGATGATTATGTGTTCTGAGTATTATACAGAGCGTGCCACGGATCTTCATGAGAGGGAGCGCGATATTAAAGCAGCAAGAGGCAGGATCATAGATTTGACAGGAACGATTCTGGCAGACAACAAAACAGTCTGTACGATATCCGTCATTCACAGTCAGGTGGAAGAGCCCGAGAAAGTGATCGAGATGTTATGTCAGGAACTGGGGCTTTCTGAGGAATATGTGCGCAAGCGCGTGGAAAAGTACAGCGCGAGGGAACGTATCAAAAGCAATGTAGACAAAGAGACAGGTGATAGGATTCGAAATTATGATATGGCAGGAGTGAAGGTGGATGAGGACTATAAGCGTTACTATCCATATGACGATCTGGCATCGAAGGTGCTAGGCTTTACAGGCGGTGATAATCAAGGAATTATTGGTCTGGAAGTTACTTATGAAGAATATTTGACTGGGGAGAAAGGGCAGATTCTGACGTTGACAGATGCCAAGGGAATTGAGCTTGATGGCATGGGAGAACGCAGACAGGAGCCGGAGGCGGGGAAAGATCTCTATATCAGCCTCGATGTAAATATACAAAAATATGCAACGCAGCTTGCAAAGCAGGCCTATGAGACAAAGCAGGCAGCAGGAGTGTCTATCATTGTTATGAATGTCAACAATGGTGAGATTCTTGCGATGGTAGATGTGCCGGAGTTTCATCTGAATGATCCGTATACGTTGATAGATGAGTTTCAGATACAGGCAGCGGCTCAGGAAATTTCCGGGGAAGGGCAGGCGCAAGCAGAGCAGGAAAGTACACAGGATTTATTGAACAAAATGTGGAGAAACGGATGCATCAATGACACCTATGAGCCGGGTTCTACCTTCAAGATTATAACAGCTGCGGCAGGACTAGAAAGCGGGGCCGTGCGACTGGAAGACAACTTCTCCTGTCCTGGATTTATTATTGTGGATGACAGGAAGATCCGCTGTCACAAGATCGCAGGCCACGGCGCAGAAGATTTTACCCATGCAGTCATGAATTCGTGCAATCCAGTTTTTATCACAGTCGGCTTGCGAATTGGCGTGGAGCGCTATTATGAGTATTTTACGCGGTTCGGTTTAAAGCAGAAGACGGGTATCGACCTTCCGGGTGAGGCGGGAACGATCGTGCATCAGCTCGATAAGATTGGCGAGGTGGAACTTGCTACAATGTCGTTTGGGCAGTCCTTTCAAATAACACCGATTCGACTGATGACGACAGTGGCGGGATTAGTGAATGGCGGAAATCTGGTGACACCTCACTTTGGGGTGAAGGCGATGAGTGCTGACGGCACATCTATCGACGAGTTTGTGTATCCGGTTTCAGAGGGGATTTTGTCATCAGAGACAACAGAGAAATTAAGATATGTGCTGGAGCAGGTTGTGGAGAATGGAGGAGGCAGGAACGGCTATGTGGAAGGATTTCGTGTAGGAGGTAAGACAGCTACGAGCCAGACACTTCCAAGGGGGAATGGCAGATATATTGCCTCCTTTCTGGGATTTGCGCCGGCAGATGATCCAAAAGTCATGGCACTTGCGATCATCGACACCCCGCAGGGAACCTATTATGGCGGTCAGATTGCAGCTCCAGTGGTACGACAGCTTTTCGAGAATATTCTTCCGTATTTGGAGGAGATAAACTATCATTAGAGATGTACTACAATGATTTCACAAATCAGGGAAAGGGTATGAAGGGTTATGATTGATATAAGGGATAAGCGCGTGATCGTTGTCGGAACTGGCAAGAGTGGCATCGGTTCTGCAGTGCTGCTTGAGAAAAACGGTGCATTGCCAGTGATCTATGATGGCAATGAGAGGACGGATATCGAGGCAGTGAAGACATTGATCGGAGAGAAGCTCGGATGTGAGACCAAAGCGACGATTCATGTCGGGCTTTTTCCCAAAGAGATAACAGATGATATTGAATTGGCAGTGTTAAGTCCGGGAGTGCCAGTAGATGCGGATTTTGTGGTGTATATGAGAGAACAAGGCATTCATATATGGGGTGAGGTTGAGCTTGCATATCATTTTGCAAAGGGCAGCGTGCTGGCAATCACTGGTACAAATGGCAAGACGACGACGACATCATTGGTAGGTCAGATTATGCAGGAGTATTACAACAGTGTATATATTGTTGGAAATATAGGGAATCCCTATACGGATGCCGCGCCTCTTATGTGTGAGGATACGGTGTCTGTCGCGGAGATATCGAGTTTTCAGTTGGAAACGATTGAGGATTTTCATCCGAAGGTATCAGCGATACTAAACATAACACCCGATCACCTAAACCGCCATCATACAATGGAAAATTATGTGGCAGCCAAGGAAGCGGTGACAGCAAATCAGACAAAGGACGATTTTTGTATTTTGAATTATGAAAATGAATATACGCGAAGGTTTGGAGACAGATGCCCGGCCAGGGTAGTCTATTTTTCTTCGGCACAAAAGCTGGAGAATGGTCTTTATTATGAAGGCGAGCATATCTATCTTGCCACGGAAGGTGTGACAGAACGCTTGCTGAATGTAAAGACAGACATGAATCTTGTCGGAATATGTAATATAGAGAATGTTATGGCGGCAATCGGAATCAGTATGAGTGCCGGGGTGCCGATGGAAAATATACTTGGTACGATTAAGCGTTTTGTGGCAGTTGAGCACAGGATTGAGTATGTGGCAGCCAAGAGAGGCGTCGTGTACTACAATGACTCTAAGGCGACGAACACGGATGCCGCGATACAAGGAATCAAGGCAATGGAACGGCCGACGATTCTGATTGGCGGAGGATATGATAAGGGGAGTACCTATGATGATTGGATTCACAGCTTTGACGGCAAAGTGAAAAAGCTTGTCTTAATCGGACAGACGCGGGAGAAGATCGCAGCGTGTGCTCTAAAATGTGGTTTTCCCCAAAAGGATATTCTTTTTGAGGATACCTTTGAGGCAGCGCTTGATACCTGTGTTCGGGAGGCACAGGCTGGAGATGCAGTACTCTTATCCCCGGCTTGTGCAAGCTGGGGAATGTTTCCGGACTATGAGGTGCGGGGGCGCCAATTTAAAGATTATGTAAACAATCTAGAGGAGTGATATTGTGGCAAAACAACTTGCAGCAAAGCAGCCAGTAAAATTTCGAAGCAGCAAACACAACATGGACTATGTACTTTTGACGGTAGTATTGTTTCTGGTTGGATTTGGCCTTTTGATGATTTATTCCGTCAGTTCCTATGAGGCGGGAGTGGACTATGGGGATTCCGCACATTATTTAAAAAATCAGGCTCAGTCAACCGCGGTGGGGTTTGTAGGTCTGTTCATCATGATCAAGTTTCCCTATAAGGAACTGCAGAAGATGGATGTACTTGCAATGGTCGTGTCTGCGATACTGATTGTGCTGGTCAAATCACCCATTGGCATCACCAGAAATGGTGCCAGCCGCTGGATTAATGTGGGAATTACGACATTTCAGCCCGCAGAGGTTGCCAAGATAGGTGTGATTATCTATCTGGCGAGCATTATTCAGAGATTGGAGAGTCTGGGAAGAAATGTGATACGTACGCCCAAAGGGCTTGCAATTGTGTTGATGCCGCCCACGGTCATAGCGGGGCTTGTCTATGTGCTGACCAGCAATCTGAGTTCCGCGATTATTATTATGGGTATCGCCGTTGCAGTGCTTTTTGTAGCAGTGCCGGATTACAAATGGTTTGTGATAATTGGAGCGACAGGAATCGCGGCAGTGACGGCACTGGTTACTTATGTGGCCAATGCCGATACAACAGGGGGAAGCTTCCGTTTGGGGCGTGTCGCAGCGTGGCTTCACCCTGAGGCTTACAGTACAGATAAAGCATTTCAGACACTGCAGGCGCTGTATGCGATTGGTTCCGGCGGTATCTGGGGAAAGGGTCTTGGGCAGAGTATGCAGAAAAGGGGGTTTCTGCCCGAGGCACAGAATGACATGATTTTCTCCATCCTGTGTGAAGAGCTGGGACTTTTTGGTGCGCTGGCAATTATACTGCTCTTTGTGGTATTGATCTGGAGCTGTATGGTTATTGCCAACAAGACGATGGACCGGTTTGGTGCACTTCTGGTAGTGGGAGTGATGGCGCACTATGCCATACAGGTTATACTCAACATCGCCGTTGTGACCAACACGATTCCCAATACTGGTATTACACTGCCGTTTATCAGTTATGGCGGCACTTCAACACTATTTCTGTTGATGGAGATAGGGATTGTATTAAATGTGAGCAAAAATTGCCGATAATAAAAAATATAACATTTTTCATCTGTTCACGCATATAATATTATGATTGATATAATGATGTGGTGAAGCTTATGGCCCATTTTAACAGAAACAATGAGTCTATAAGGATGGAGGGGAAAAAGCCGCTTAGCGGAAGGATACAGATACAGGGGTCAAAAAATGCAGCGCTCCCAATTTTGGCAGCTTGTATGCTGATACCGGGAACGTGTGTATTGAACAGTTGTCCAGATATCACGGATATCGAATGTATGTGTAGTCTTTTGAAAAGTACCGGGGCGTCAGTCAATACAACATCAGCTGATACAAAGCCAACAATTCAGGCAGGAAACCGAATCGAGATCAACACGTGCAGTGTGCGGGAGCACAGACTGCCAGAAAAGTATGTATCAGCAATGCGTTCATCTGTTATCATGATGGGAGCGATGCTTGGCCGGCTCGGAGAAGTCTATGTCAATTATCCGGGCGGATGTGTCATTGGAGAAAGACCGATAGATCTTCATCTGTATGGACTGGAAAAGCTGGGAGCGCAGATATGGATAGAGGGGAACCACATTCACGCGTACGCAGATGAGTTAAAAGGGGCAGTGATTGATTTTCCATTTTCCAGTGTGGGAGCAACACAGAATATCATCCTGGCGGCGGTGACTGCAAGGGGGACAACAGTTATCAAAAATGCGGCAAAGGAGCCCGAAATTACGGAATTGTGTAAATTTTTGAACCGGGCCGGGGCCTGTATCGATTACTCTGGAACGTTATTGAAGACAGGCCGGATTGTGATACAGGGTGTCGAACTTTCAAAGCTTCATGGTGTCGAGTATGACATTATATCAGACCGAATTGTTGCGGGCACATATCTCTTTGCAGCCCTGGCAGCTGGTGGAGAGATTACATTGGAAAATGTTCCCATAAGACAGCTGGACAGTATCTGTGATACGATAAAGGGGATGGGGGCTGTGATTGCTGCCGATGAAGCGCGAAATGAGTTGAACATCGATGCAAGTGACCGTGATAAAATTGTGAATCTTCCATACATACAGACGGACATATATCCAGATTTTCCAACAGATCTGCAGTCACCACTTCTCGTGGCGGCATGCATGGCAAAGGGGAGGCTTGCAGTCAGAGAAAAGATTTTCTCAAGCAGATTTCGGATTGTGGAGGAGCTGCAGCGAATGGGTGCAGAGATTGACATAGAAGGGGATACCGCAGTTGTGACGGGGGGCAGAGAACTGGAGGGACGCACAGTCATAGCGCGGGAACTGAGAGGCGGTGCAGCACTTGTCATAGCGGGACTTTGTGCATCGGGTATCACAACAGTGGCGGATTCAGGATATATCAGAAGAGGTTATCAGGATATTGTGAGAGATTTTGCAGGACTTGGGGCACACATCCGTTATGTTGATTGACGAGTCACAGATATGAGGAATGGACCATGAATAAACAAGACAGTACAATAACAAAAATGCCGGAAATGAAGGTTAAAATACGCATTATCATTGCATTGGGTATCATCAATGTATTGCTGATGGGTTTGTATTTTGTGCTGACGCACTATGCAGTCAAAACAGTCCAGGTCGATGGCAATAAGCACTATTCTGCCGGGGAAATCAAGGCGATGGTCATGACAGGATTTTTTGGCGACAATTCCCTCTATTTGTCCCTGAAATACAAGAATAAGGGCATAGAGGGGGTTCCGTTTGTGGAGACGATGGATGTCATGGTCCAGTCAAACGATACCATCCGAATCACTGTATATGAAAAGGCGCTTGCCGGATATGTAAAATATCTCGGAAGATATATGTACTTTGACAATCAGGGTGTCGTGGTGGAGACCTCCAAGGTTATGACAAAGGGAATTCCTCAGGTGACAGGACTGGATTTTGACCATGTAGTACTTCATGAGAAGCTTCCGGTGGAGAATGATCAGATATTTCAGAATATCCTGACAATCACAAAGCTTCTCAACAAATATGATGTTTTGTGTGATCGAATACAGTTTGACAGCAGTTATAATGTTACGCTGGGATATGATACTGTGAAAGTTAACATCGGTGCCTTGGAAAATCTGGATGAAAAGCTGATGCAGCTTCCGCAGATTTTGCCATCACTGGAAGGGGAGCGGGGAACGCTTGATTTGCAAAACTACACCGCAGACCGGAAAAGCGTTTCTTTTGAGAGAGGAAAATAA
>CAMWXA010000064.1 GCA_947178035.1 uncultured Lachnospiraceae bacterium
CACAAAATCATGCGGAAGGGTTATTTTTTATTGAAAACTTTCAACTCTCAAGTTAGATGAAAGATATGGTGTAAATAGAGATGATGAATTAATTTATGATGGCTGCCATATTAATCAGGATTCCTTATGTATTGGAACCAATGGGTAATATTTATGCATGTATGAAAACCAAAAGTTTATTGGGCAATGTAAAAACAGACTCTTTTGAGGAAATATATGCATCAAAACAGGCTGAGTACTTTCGAGATTTCGAAAAATATGAAAGTTGTTCTATTTGTGAGTATAAGCAATATTGCCGCGGCTGTCATGCAGTGTCTTACGGTGCGTACGGAGACTTTTATAAGGCTGATCCACAATGTTGGATTGCCGAATCATTAAATTAACGATCAGGTGAGGAGGTAAAACGGTTGAATCTTCAGGAGGAAAAAGAACATCTACAGACTGGTCTGAAGTCTTTGCAGGCAGCAGCGGAGAAGCTGCTGGAAAAAGTGGAGCACTACTCTGAAAACTACCGTGATTCTGCGAGATATATCTGGGAAAACCAGAGTGAATTCGACGAGTACGAGGCGATTTTTAACAAACTGCTGGTTGATCAGGTGGTTGATTCCGGAGAGCAGACAAAAGAAAAACTGCATCAAATAATCAAGATGATGGATTCTCCGTATTTTGCACGGATTGACTTTCTGATGGACGGGGATACTGATCCCATGCAGATCTATATTGGCAAATTTTCTTTCTGGGACGATGCGGGTGAATTTGAAGTATTTGACTGGCGCGCGCCGATTTCGGGAATGTATTATGAGTACGAATACGGTAATGCACATTACGATGCGCCCATGGGAAGAATCGAGGGAGAACTGGTCTGCAAGAGGCAGTATAAAATAAGCCGGGGAGTTTTGGAATACGCATTGGAGAGCGGAGTCGGTATCAGTGACGAAATTTTGCAGCAGGAGCTTGCAAAGAACACAGATACTAAGATGAAGGATATTGTAGTTACGATTCAGCGGGAACAGAATCAACTGATTCGGGACAGTTCTTCGGACATTTTGATCATACATGGCGTTGCCGGTTCGGGCAAGACCTCCATCGCCCTGCACCGGATCGCATATTTTTTGTACCAGTATAAAGGGAAACTCACATCAAAGAATTTCTTAATTATCTCACCCAATGGCGTATTTGTTGATTATATTGCGGATGTCCTTCCAGAGCTTGGCGAGGAAAATGTCAATTGTATTGCCATGGATGATATCGCTGGAAAAATTCTTGGAAAAGAATATCATTGCGAAAGAATGGACCTGCAGTCAGAACAGTATTTACAGAGAGAAGCAGATACAGACTGGAAGAAAAGAAACCAGTTTAAAAATTCTGTAGAATTTCTAAGGCTATTAGATGATTATCTGCTGAAATGCAATAAAGAAAATTTTCATGCAGAAGATTATTCCTATGGGAGCGGCTTTGTAGAGGCGGCATACCTGCAAAAATGCTACAATATCAGAGAAGGTCTCCCAGTGCGGGAACGTTTTCAGGAAATTGCCGCGCTTATTTCCGGCGATATCAGGGAAGTCCACAAAAATGACCTTTTTGAATGGCTGATGTCAAGATTTGAGAACAATAATGTAATGCAGTTATACAGACATTTTTATGTATATCTTGAAAAGACAGATTACATTTGTTATGAAGATGGTATGGAGATCGAGAGTGCGGATATTTTTCCACTTGTCTATATCAAACTGTATCTGGAAGGTTTTACAAGGGAGCCGGAAATCATGCATTTGGTCATTGATGAAATGCAGGATTATTCTCCTGTCCAGTATGCAGTCATCGATAAGCTCTACAACTGCCGGAAGACAATACTCGGTGATTTCTGCCAGAATGTTGTGCCTTTTGTTGAGAATCACTCTGATTTCTTAAAAGATATTTACCCCAAAGCACAGTATA
This sequence comes from uncultured Lachnospiraceae bacterium, assembly GCA_947178035.1. Classification (GTDB taxonomy): domain Bacteria; phylum Bacillota; class Clostridia; order Lachnospirales; family Lachnospiraceae; genus COE1. Next base: position 1,939 of record CAMWXA010000064.1, read on the forward strand.
TGGAAATATATAAAAGCTACCGTTCCACCTATGAGATTATGAATTATGCAGGAAAGATCAAAAAAAACCAGAATCTCAAGCCCATTGAACGACACGGAAGGAAACCTATGGAAATCGGATTTGAAAAAAGATCGGATGAAGAAGCTTATCTTGTCAGCGAGATTAAGCGTGCACAGGCAGATAAGAAAATGGGCAAGCTGGGGATTATCTGTAAAAGCCAGCCACAGGCGGAGGCTTTGTTCCTTGCGCTGTCCAGCGTGAATGATGTTCATCTTTTTACTTATGATACAGATGTATTTTATGACGGCATCATTGTGACATCTGTGTCACTTTCTAAAGGGCTGGAATTTGATACAGTCCTGATCGTGGACGCTGACCAGAGAAACTATTGTACGGAATATGACCGGAATCTGCTTTATGTGGCATGCACAAGAGCCATGCATCAACTGAAGCTGCTTTACTGCGGAGAGAAGAGCCGGTTTCTGGTACAGTAAAAGAGAGGAGTTTTATGAATAAAAATCGATGGTTATTGCAGCAATATCTTGTGAGCAATATTGGTTTGATCATCGTGTTACTGGTGTTGTCTATATTAATCAGCATACTGAGTCTGACAGTGCCGTGGTTTATGCAGTATTTTACCGACAGGATCGTCATTGGCGGAGAATGGAACAATATCGGCACTGTGATCTGTGCATTTGGAATTATTATTCTACTGCGGTCTGCAGTGGATCTGCTGTATGAGAAGCTTATGGCCTATGTGGTTTTTCAGAAGATTACCTTATCTCTCCGGAAAAGGATTGAACATATTCTAGTCTGCATGAAATGTAAATATCTATACAAGAAGAGTCAGGAAATCGGCGAGAAGGATGTTGAGACAATTCTACTCGCCGATGTTGATGCTTTTAAAAATGTTCTGTCACAGACCATTAAATTTTTTACGGAAGTGTTGAAGCTAGTTGTTTATATCTCCATCCTGTTTTACTATTCGGTTCCGATCGGGCTGGTAGTCTGCACAAGGATTCCTATCTACTATCTGGTTTCCAATCTGTTTGACCATCCACTGTCCGCACGGAGCGAGCAAAACAGAGCATCACAGTCAAAACTGATTCAGAAAGTGAAAAAGATTTTTCAATCCCTGCCTGCCATCAAGACGCTTCAGCTGGAAACGCATGTCGAGCAGGATCTGGATGGACAGATAACAGGTTATTGCAGAAATCAGGGAAGGATATCCGTTCTCAATGCTGGCTATCAGGAGATCAATACGGCGGTCAATACAATCATGAATATACTTGTACTTATTCTATGCGGCAGGGCAATCCTGCGGAGTGACATGACGCTCGGCACGATGATGCTGATTTCCAATATTCAATCCCGGACGACCATGCCGCTGTTTTTCTTCAACAATTACTATCTGCAGTATAAGAGCAGCTTTCCCGGGATATCGCGTCTGGTGCGTTTTTTAGAAACAGAGACCGAGGATGTTACACCCTGTTCTGACAGACCGCACTTTGGGACACTTTCCTTGAGAAATGTGAGTTATTCCTACGTGGAAGGACAGCGTGCACTGTCGAACTTTTCATTGGATATCCGGGCAGGAGATAAGCTGATTTTAACGGGTGACAACATGTCCGGAAAAAGCACACTTTTAAAACTACTCGCCGGACTGCTGACAGCCGACGAGGGTCATATATTGATAGACGAGAAGGAAACTTCAGATTGTGAACTGCGGAATTTTGCGACACTTTTTTTGCAGAATCAGAACAACTATTGCTATTTTGAGCGGGAAGGCTCTGGCGGTGAAGTACAGCTTGAGAACCTGTCCATGATGAGAACTGTAACAAGTCCGCTGATACTGCTGGACGAAGCCGACGCAAGCGTCAATCACAACCGGCTGGACGAGGTTTATCGTTTTCTGGATCTTGATGCAGCTGTCATTTTGGTTACACACAGAGACACTAATGAAATCCTGCGGAACTACCCTGATGCAAGGATTATCCATACCGGAATGTAAATGCAGCATTTCCCGCGGGCTGCTGCATATTCAGGGATTTCTGCACATCCCGTACAGAAAAACTATGAGCAGGGGAAAAATTTCCCCTGCCCACTGCATAAAATATCACAGCATCGAAGCCCGCAGCTCCTCCGCGCTCTTTGCGCTCAAATACGCCGGTGCGATATCAAATACCGTCTTGCACCCGCTTTGCCCTTCCTGCGAAAGACGATGCGCCGCACGCGCGTATGCAACGAGTACGCTCGCTGTAAATTCCGGGTTGGAATCCAGCTTTAAGCTGTACTCAATCAAATGCTTATTTTCTTTATCCCGGCCTGTCACGCCGCTTCGCAGCACAAATCCGCCGTGCGGAATCCCGCTGTGATTTGCAAGCAGCTCCTCCTCACTGATAAAGTGTACTATCGTATCGTAGTCTGCGAAATAGTTGGGCATGGTCTTGATTTCCTCCTCAACTTTTGCCGCGTCAGCGCCCTCCTCGAGCACAACAAAACACTCTCTTGTGTGCTTCTGTCTCGTCGTGAGCTCGGGATTGCTGCCTGAGCGTGCTGCCTCCAGCGCAGACTCGACCGGGATCGTGTACTGTTTTGCATTCCTGACGCCTTCGATTCTGCGGATCGCATCCGAGTGTCCCTGGCTGACGCCTTTTCCCCAAAATGTATAATCCTTTCCCTCCGGCAGAATGGCGTTCGCATACAGACGGTTCAGCGAGAACATCCCCGGATCCCAGCCAACAGAAATAATTCCAATGTGCGCATTTTCCTTTGCCGCCGCATCCACATTTGCAAAGTGCTCGGGAATCTTTGCGTGCGTGTCAAAGCTGTCAATCACATTAAAATATTTAACGTACTCCGGTGTCTGCACTGGCAGATCCGTGGCACTGCCGCCGCAGATGATCATCACGTCGATCTTGTCCTTCCAGTCTTCCACATCCGCTATATTGCATACTTCTGCCGTGTCCGTCAGAATCGAAACATCAGCCGGATCTCTGCGCGTGAACACTGCGGCAAGCTCCATGTCGCCGTTCTGCCTGACCGCGCACTCCACACCGCGCCCCAGATTGCCATATCCCAGTATTCCTATTCTTGTACTCATCTAAATTTCCTCCTGTCATCTTAATCTCTGCAGTGCACCACGCACTCCTTACCGCAGAATGCAATGCCATAGCAGCTCACATGTTTATACCCATCATTTCTAAGCTCAACATCATACTTTTTCTCTTCGATCTGTTTTAGCGCCTCATCTGCCTTTGACTCCATATCATCTATGTCTTTTGCAACCTTGAACTCCACGACAAACGCTTCCCGGCTTCTGCGGACAGGCCTGACAAAAAGATCACTTCGCCCTATACCGCCCTCCCTGTTAGAGCGGATACCAAAGCCCTTAATACCTGTCAGCAGCCCGGCAACCATTCCATGGTAATAATATTCGTTCTGGTCCATGTAACTGATCGTTTCCTCAAAGATATCATTGAGCTGTTCTTCCAATACTGCGCAGTCCTTGTCGACAAATGCTGTATAAAGCCGTGTCAAATCCCTTCCTTTTATCTTCTCACAGAACCAGTTTTGTACTTTTTCCTCAAAAATGTAATGGACTTCCTTATTGGGAATGGCAAGCTCCGCATAAATAGAGGAGCCCTCCATCCACTCACCCATCTTGCGAAAATACCCCGTAAAATACATGAAGTTCCACAGATTATCGCTGCTGTCATAAATCTCACTATAAGTAATGTCCTCATGAATCTGTACCCTGATGCATCCTCCTGCCAGCAGTTCCTCTATCTGCATCCTTCCGTCATCATCAGAATGATCAATGAGCGTTCTGACAATGCTGTTTGAAGAGGTATTTGCCCAATAAGCCATCGGCAGCCAGTTTGTATTTGCCCGGGCGTCATCCATATACTGTATCACACTCCACGGATTATAGATGTCTGTCTGCCCGAAAGTATATCCGTCATACCATTCCTGAACAACCTTGTACACATCAGGCATATCATAATAATGACATATCTGCTGCACCTCATCCGTTTTAAATCCAAAGTACTCATCAAACTTTGCATTGCGGATTGATATGATGCTCAGATTGTTCATACCTGTAAAGATACTTTCCTTTGAAATACGCAGGCAGCCTGTGAGAACCGCAAAGCTGAGACTGCCATTATCCTTCAGGCCACTCTCAAACAATGATCGTATCAAGTCGGTCATCTTATTATAGAAACCTCTTGTAAAGGCATTTTCCAATGGCACATCATACTCGTCAATCAGCACAATCGTTTTTTTCCCGTAATATGTCTCAAGACATCTGGATAGAAATAATATTGCATTCTGATACGCCGCTTTATCTGCTGTTCCCGATGAAATCGCCTTGTAATCTTCCTTGTCCTGGGCACGTCCAATACTTTCGAGAATGAAATCATGTCTTTTATATTCTTCTGCAATCACCATCACAAGCTGCTGATAGGACTCGTCAAAGCTTTCCTTCTTTACATCTTTAAAAGTCAGATAGATAACCGGATACTGCCCCATATGCGCAAGGTACTTCTCTCCTGCTTCCATGATTTTCAATCCCGCAAAGATATGTGACCAGTCCCTTTTATTCCCATGAAAATCCCTGTCATCCTCAAAATAATATTTGAGCATACTCATATTAAGCGTCTTTCCAAACCGGCGTGGACGCGTAAAAAGTGCAGCTTTAGCCCTATTGTCAAGCAAATCCTTAATCATGGCAGTCTTGTCGACGTAATAAAACTCCTGTTGAATCATTTCTGCAAAATCGCTGATTCCTATTGGCAATGGTTTGTACTCCATTGATAAACCTCCCGCAAGACCAGGCTATCCAATCTGCTCCATAATCTCCGGCAGTCTTGCAAACGCCTCCAGTCTGTAGTCCGGCGCCTTGGCCTCGCCAAATCCGTATTCCGCGAAGATAAACGGGATACCTGCCACTCTCGCGGACTCCTCGTCGCCCGCAGTATCTCCCACATACACAGCCTTTGTCACGCCGTTGCGCTGCATGATGAGCTTGTTGTTCTCCCCCTTTGGGAGCAGATTGTTCCCCCAGCACTCGATATCATCAAAGCATTTCTCCAGCTTATGCGCCTTGATAAAGCTCTCGATATACCCCTGCTGACAATTGCTCACCACGAAAAGTTTGTAGCTTTTTTTGAGCTCCAGCAGGGTCTTCTCAAGCTCCGGATAGAGGATTCCGCCGTGTTCTGACAGATAGGCGTTCTCTACCTCGCAGCACTCGACCATCAGCGCCTGCTGCTGTTCCGGCGTCGTTCCCGGAAACAGTTTCGCCGCAATGTCTGTCATGGGAAGCCCGAGACAGCCTTCCAGCTCCTCAAATGAAATCGGCTCTTTTCTGTATTCGGAATGGTTTGCCACCACCTGATTCCATGTCTGGTGGATTCCGTCAATCGCATTCCACATCGTTCCGTCAAGATCGAAAATGATTGCTTCTATTTTATTTACCATAATAACTCCTACATGATCTCTGCCCCGGACGGCATCGCCTTCTCCGGCGTCATCAGCGCAAGGTTTCCATCCGCATCCTCCGCACACAGCAGCATTCCCTCCGACAGTACGCCTGCAAGCTTCGCCGGTTTCAGGTTCACAAGCACCATCACCTTCTTGCCCACCATCTCCTCTGGGCTGTAAAATGCTTTGATGCCGGATACAATCTGCTTTACCTGTGAGCCAATCTTTACCTGGCTGCACAGAAGTTTCTTTGACTTCGGCACTGCCTCACAGGAAAGAATCTCTCCCACCTGGAACTGCATCTTAGTGAAATCTTCATACGTGATCTCTGCCTTCGGCTCAATGTCGATCCCATCTGTGACACCCGTGTCATTTTCTGTCTCCATTGCCCCCTGGGACTCTGCCGCCTGCCGCTCCACAAGCGCTGCCACTTTGGCGTCAACCTCCTTCGCGTCCAGACGCGCGAAGAGAATTTCCGGCGCGTCTGTCACCTTTGTTCCCGATGCATAGACACCGAATGTCTTTGTCGATTCAAAGCCGCGAACGTCACTGTTTAGCTGCTTCATAATTCTCTGTGCAGTCTCCGGCATGAACGGCTCAAGCAGTCCGGCACCAATCGAGATGCCCTCCACAAGATTGTACAGAACGGTCGCAAGCCTGTCCTTCTTCGCCTCATCTTTTGCAAGTACCCACGGCTCTGTCTCATCGATATATTTGTTGCAGCGCTTGAACAGGTTAAAGATTTCCGTCAGCGCATCGGCTACGCGCAGCTCCGCCATCTTTGCCTCAACCTTGTCATACGTTCCTGCAGCGACTGCCTTCAGATCCTCGTCGACTGCCTCCGCGGCCCCTCTGTTTTCCACCACGCCGCCAAAGTACTTGTTACTCATGGAAATCGTTCTGTTCACAAGGTTTCCAAGGGTATTGGCAAGGTCGGAATTCAGACGCTCGACCATCAGATCCCATGTGATCGAACCGTCATTCTCAAACGGCATCTCATGCAGCACAAAATACCGCACTGCGTCCACACCGAACAGCTCAACCAGGTCATCCGCATACATGATATTTCCCTTTGACTTGCTCATCTTGTCATTGTTCTGCAAGAGCCACGGATGGCCAAATACCTGATGCGGGAGCTCCTCCCCGAGCGCCATCAGGAAAATCGGCCAATAAATCGTATGGAAACGGATAATATCTTTTCCGATCAGGTGCAAATCTGCCGGCCACAGCTTCTGATACTGCTCTGTGCTGTTTCCGTCCGCGTCATATCCGATGCCTGTGATATAGTTCGTGAGCGCATCGAGCCACACATAGACAACGTGCCTGTCATCAAAATCAACAGGTATTCCCCACTTAAATGAGGTGCGCGACACACACAAATCCTGCAATCCAGGGAGCAGAAAGTTGTTCATCATCTCATTTTTGCGCGATACGGGCTGGATAAACTCCGGGTGCCTGTTGATGTGGTCGATGAGTCTGTCGGCGTATTTGCTCATCTTAAAGAAATAAGCCTCCTCCTTCGCCGGCTTCACCTCACGCCCGCAGTCTGGGCACTTGCCGTCCTTTAACTGCGACTCTGTCCAGAAAGACTCGCAGGGCGTACAGTACATTCCCTCGTATGCGCCCTTGTAGATATCACCCTGGTCATACAGGCGTTTAAATATTTTCTGCACCTGCTTCTCGTGATCCTCGTCCGTTGTGCGGATAAATTTGTCGTAGGAGATGTTGAGCAGGTCACAAAGCCCCCTGATGACTCCCGCCACATTGTCCACAAACGCTTTGGGCGTCACACCTGCGTCCGCCGCCTTGAGTTCGATCTTCTGACCATGCTCGTCCGTACCTGTCTGGAAAAAGACGTCGTAACCGTCCTTCCTCTTATAGCGCGCTATGCTGTCCGCCAGCACGATCTCGTAATTGTTCCCGATATGCGGCTTGCCGGAAGTGTACGCAATTGCCGTTGTGATATAGTATTTTCCTTTATTCTGCATTGATTGCCATCCCTTTCCTTGTATTTCAGTAATAAACTCAATTATCTATAATTTACCATACTCATCAAGCTTTGTAAATGAAAATGCGACTGATAATTCTGTAATGGTAACAGTTCAGCCTTCGGCTTCCTGTTACAAGCATCAAGCCATGCAAAAACCGCTTCGCGGTTGGCTTGATGCATGTCAAGCACTATGTTTTCTCACGGACTTCGCAGCGCAGTGCAAAGTCCTGGGCTGGGCTGTAACCTGTAATAACAAATGCAGCATTGCTTTTCACACCCACACCAAATCAACGGGAATCATGCGCCAGAATGCAGAAACTCCATTCACAAAATATTCTATGCGTGTTTGAAAAAAGCCGGTGCATTATGCATCGGCTTTTGGATTCATTTTATTCTATTGACTCTAACAGTAAATCACTATAAATTCCACCTAATTCGCGCAGTCCCTTTGCAATCAGTCCCGCGTAAAGCACTGCCCCCTCATACCGCAGGTGCGTGTTATCTGTTTTGCCATCTGGATAATTCTTGTACTGATTTGCGTCAAAATACATATACCATTTGCGGCTGCCAGGTTCTCCGGCTTTTTTCAGTTCACACCGGCTCATGCTGTACAAATCCACCAATGGCACCTGATTCTTCTCTGCAGTCTGTTTCATAGCTGCCACGTAATCAGAATGCGCACCCATTCCAAGATGCTTTGCATCCACAAAACATCTGCGTTCCAGCGGGGTGATCAACACGGGATTAGCATGGTGTTTTCTTGCTACATTGATATAGATCTCGAGGTTTTCCATAAAAGCGGAAAACGGCTCCGTATAGCGCGCCGGGTCCTCGCTCTTTTCATCATTATGCCCAAATTGTATAAACAGGAAATCTCCCTCCCCAATCTGCTTATCAATGATGTCAAGCCGCCCCTCATCCATAAAACTTTTCGTGCTTCTGCCGTTCTTCGCATGGTTGGAGACCGTCACTCCCTCTTTCGTATACAGAGAAAAAACCTGTCCAATCCCTGTCTGAGGATATGTCGTGATGTCATTTGTCTGCACAGTTGAGTCCGCTGCCCAAAAAATTCTGGTTGTACTTCTTTCCATAGTATATCCTCCATTTTCCAAAAAAGGGAAACCGAAGTTTCCCTTTGCTTTTATTCCTTAACAGCTCCGATATTTACACCCTTTACAAAATACTTCTGCAAGAATGGATACAGAATCATAAATGGAAGAATCGCTGCTATGATACCTGCATTATACAGAGTCGTCTGTGAGATCGGATAAGCCGTAGGCGGCGTGTCACCATCCATGATCATGACACGGAGCTTATACTGGAAGTTTACCTGATCCGGAGAGTTTATGTAAATCTGAACAGTTGAATAATCATTCCATACTGCCACAGCAAACATCAAACCGATGGAAGCCAGAGCCGCCTTGGAAAGTGGAAGCACGATCTTCACAAAAATCCCCATAGGCGTACAACCGTCAATTCTTGCTGCCTCAAACAAGCTCGCTGGAATACCTTCAAAGAAATTTCGCATCAAAACGATATTAGAAACGTTGATACCGTGCTTGATGACCAGAATCCACATGTTGTTCAGCAATCCCAAACGTCTCATTACCAAATATTCCGGAATCATACCACCGGAGAAAATCATGGTAAATAACAGGAAGTATGCCAGCAAATTACGCCCTGGCATATCAAACTGAATCAGCACATAACCACCCAATGTACTAAGCACCAGTCCAAGCAAAGCACCGGCAATCGTCGTCACAAAAGAGTTCATAAGAGGTCTCAAGAGCCCCCGCTCTCCTAAGATAACGCGGTATCCATCCAGCGTAAAATCACTTGGCCACAGTCTGAACTGATACACACCTACAGAATTGAAGGAATCCACCAACACCTTCCACATGGGTATCAATATGATCAGTGCCAAAATGACGAAAACGACATAATTTACAATAGAAAAGACTGTAATTTTTTTCTTAGGCTTTTGATAAGCCACTTTTGCTTCAGCCATACGCGCACCTCCTATACAATACCGCGGCCACGAACTTTGTTGCTGGCCTTGTTACAGATCAATACCAAAATGCAGCCGACGATAGAACGGAATAAGCCCACTGCCGTGGAATAACCATAGTCTGGTCTCGCAACCATAAAGGTCTGACGGTAGATATAGGTACCAATAACATCGGATACATCGTATACAGCACTGTTGTACAATACGAATACAGATTCGAACAGGTTCATAACTTTTGCCAGATTTAAGATCAATACAGTAATAATTGTGTTGGCCAGAGCCGGCAAAGTCACAAAACGGATCTTCTGGAGACGTGTCGCGCCATCGATATCAGCAGCCTCATACAGCTCAGGACTAATGCCAGAGAGCGTCGCAAGGAAAATGATGGTTCCCCATCCAGTGTCTTTCCAAATATTGATCAGATAGAAAATCGGACGCCACATCTTTGAATCTGCCAGGAAATAAATACTGCTGTCATTGGGTCCCAAGATACCTAAATCCCGCAGCATACCGTTGATCATACCAGTGCTGGAAGGAGACAGAATCAAAGTAAAAATGGAAGCCACCACCGCCCATGACATAAAGTGGGGCAGGTAAATAATGGTCTGGAGTGTCTTCTTCACGAAGAGGTTCCCCATCTCATTTAAGAACACAGATACAATTACAGATGCAAAAGTTGTCAGGAACAACTTCACAATACTCAGTACCAGTGTATTGCCAAATGCAGACCAAAACGCAGACGTGCTGAACATTCTTTCAAAGTGTGTAAGTCCTGTCCACGAAGGGCTTCCCCCTGCCTTGTATTCCATGAACGCATACCGGATACCCAGCATGGGCCAGTAATTCAGAATTAGCACAAAGATGAATACAGGCAAAAACATGATATAATGACCACGGTTATTCCATATGCGAAGTCCTAGAGGTTTTCTTCGGATTTGAATACCGCTGGCGGTCGTGGTTGTATTTTTATTGCTCATACCGTCTTTTCCTTTCTTACGAAATGCTTGTTAATAGATACTTGTTTTAGGCTAAAAAACTCCCTGTTCTGCCGGGGCTGCCCCACAGGCAGGACAGGGAGTATGCCTTTTATTTCTTATAAAATTGAGTCATGTGCGCACTACTTATTCTGCGCTGTTGAGCTCTTCCAGAATCTGGTCAACCAGGCTGCCAACATCTGAAACATATTTCTGCATTGCTGCATCAACATCGCCGCCGTTTACAACAACTTCTGCGATAACCACATCACGTGCATCGATGATCTCAGCAGATCGTTCACTGTATGTATCAGAAGAAGGAGATGATGGTGCATCTACACAATGATCCGTAAAGAACTTGTTGCTGATGTCCTGCAGATCTGTGCTGCTGACATATCCGTTGGTCAATGGTGAGATGGTCAATGCAGGATCTAAGTGATTCTTAACTGCAAGAATGTTAGGATCCTCAAGACCTGGCCGCATATGGAACTCGCCATCCTGATAAGAATAATCTTTTCTCTTATCCGGGTCGTCTGGATACAGTGAAAACTCCTCAGCTTCTGTAGACCATGCAATGCCTTCCGGACCATATGTCCACAGAGTCTGAACCTTGTCACCGTCAAGCATCGTGTCGAGAATAGCAGTGAAGATAGCCTGCTCACGAGAGTCGTCACCATCACCGTCATCAAGGATAACCCATACAGGTGCCTCTCTGTTCAGGTAGCCGCCGAATGTATTGGTAATCTCGGCAATTGGTGCCAGCTCATATACTTCGTTATCCACACCATTCTTCTCAAGGTTGTTTGCCAGGTTCTGATACCAGGTACCAGCCCAATAAGTGAATACACCTGCGGAACCAGACTGTTCTGCACCGAACCATTTCTCACGCGCATCCTTTGTTCCTGCTGTAAAGCTATCTGGGTCAATCACGCCCTCCTTATATGCCTTCTGCAGTCTCAGAAGCGCTTCCTTAGCCTCATCTGTCTGGAAGCCATCGTACCATACGCCGTCTTCGCCCTGAAGAATACTTGGATATGCACCCTGCCAGAATTCAGCTACATAGTTAATCCATGGAGCTTCGCTTCCGATTAAGCCCGCAGAGATAAAGCCATATGTATCTCCATCGATACCATTTCCATCCGGATCTTCTGTGGAGAATCTTACCAGCATATTATAGAAGTCATCATAAGTCTTGATGTCATCGCCGTTGATGCCCAGATTGTCTAACCAAGCCTGCTTTACATATGTAACGCATCCATTACCATAAGTTGGTGCAAAGCCATACAGATGTCCCTGGGAATCTTTTAAATTCTCATTGATACCAGGCAGCTGCAGACGGCTCTGAAACTCTGCATTTGCATATGCATCAGCCATATCCCAAAGCAGACCAGTTGACTCATACTGCTTGAGCATGTCAGCACTCATGATCATAACATCAGGGTACTGCTCACTTACAAACATACGGCCTACATAGCCAGCATAGTCAGAATGGCTGGCAACTTCGAACTCAATGTTAATCTCATGCCCAATTGCCTCGCCAACTGCAGCCTCCAGCTGCGGAATAAATGCATCTCTGTTCGTCTGCTGTGCTTCTGTCTCCTGCTTAACAGAGTTTACAGTACCGTTAACCATGATCTTGACATCTGTCAGTACATATTCTCCTGATGCGGAATCTCCTGAAGAGCTGCTGTCAGATGATGAACTTCCGCTGTTGTCAGACGAAGTGGTGCCAGATGACGTAGATGCGGAATCATTGGATGCATCATTATTGCCACCGCATGCCGCCAATGAAACAACCATTGTCGATGCTAACAGTAAAGATAATGCTTTCTTTTTCATTTTTCTTCCTCCCTAAATAAATTAGTTTTATTAAGAAATGTATGCCGGAAACGACCTCATTTTCTCTGGTTCACATTATAGCATTGCACACTTTGTCAATGCAAGTTACAATTTTTGACTAACGTGCATATTTTGAACCCTTATCGGAAAGATTCCTTTAATTTCGCGCCTCATGTAAGCACTTACACTGTTGTATTTTTTTTAAATTGCTGATAAAATATGAATAAACAAAATTAAAATTTAGATAAAAAATACTGCATTAGGAGTAAACAGCGTGAAAATAAATTATAAAAATATACAAAATGACATAAAATCTTCCGAAAAACATACAAATTTTACATACGACAAACAGGCATTGATGCTCAAGATGGTAACCTCTTACAGTATCTTTCTTTTTATTATACTGCTGCTGTCTGTACATCTGTATGTCACCAATGCGCAGGATGCGCGCATCCAATACGAGTGGCACGTAAGAGCAACACTTATGAGTAATATCGAGCTCTTTGAGAAAGACTTGGATATCATGACCGCATACTGCCGCCAGCTTTTGCAGGATGGGCGATTTCGCACACTTGCCAAAAGCACAGAGATTAGCAATCAGCTCATTGTTCTGGGAAACTCTGTCGCATCGGATCTGGCAACCGACGTATATCCACATGCACTCCTGCCGATGTCAGAGACCTACTGCTACTTTCCAGGATCTGATTATATCCTGAATTCCAGCAATTTTGTAGCGCAGGACAGATTCTACCAGCGAATAAAAGGATACTCTGAGGATGTGCATGAAAGATTTCTGGAAATACTTACAAGTCCTGACGATTATTACCATTTTATCCCGATGAATGAATTTCTTCCGCGCAGCGGCAAGAAATATTATATGTACATAATAGAC
>CAMWXA010000065.1 GCA_947178035.1 uncultured Lachnospiraceae bacterium
CTGATGCATCCTCATCATTCATTAAAATTGCTTTTGCTGTACGGTACATATTTTGCATCTGCGATTTCATCAATTCTGTAAATGCATCAGAATTTCCCGTTTTTGCTTTTTGAATCAGGATTTCAATATTCATATCGTTTACAACCATTTCCTCCTTTTATGCAGTAATTTGTGAAACAGAAGCTTCCAATTTCATCTTTCATACAATAGATGTTCAAAAATTAAAAAATGTCCCATACAAAATAAAAATTAAGGCTTGTTTCAAATCTAAATGAAAAATACATATTTTTGATGAATTTAAACTTGCGCACAAAAAAGCAGGGGTTCTCTCGAATCTCTGCCTTCTTAACTGTTATTTTCAGTTGTATAGTTTTGTTCCGAGTTATTTACCATGAAATGTCTGAGACCATACCAATCAGGGTTTGACCACTTTTTATGTTTTCTCACAATTGGCGATTCTCCTATTCAACATTCTGTCCTGCCAGTTTGGAAAAGGAACAGAATGCCTTATTCACAAAATCTTCGGGCAATTCTGCAGGACTGCACCGCCAGCTTTCCGGCACATGATCGAATAGCATGAGATAATGGAAACGATAAAAATACACGCCCCATGCCGTTCTTTCTTGATTATAGTATTCAGGCGCTTTGTTAAATGCGTTAAAGCGAAGTGCTGCGCCATATCCATGCACTTCATCTGCCAAATGATATGACAGCACATAATAGCCGTTATTGTCATTTCCTTTGCGCAAACGCTGGCCTGCGGCAGACCTCATCAAATGCTGCTGATTGAGCGTAATTCCTTCAAAAACAGAGAAATCAGGCAGGTATGTCCGTACCTGCACATCTTCATGCTTTGCCGCACCACGCTCTAATTTTTCCAAGACCTCTGCGCAATGCTTACACAGCCGCTTGCTTTTGTGCTGTGCTGTCAAAAAGGTGCGATCCTGATATTCCATAAAAAAATACATGAAGTCAATCCACTCAAAGTTTTTGTATATATCATAGCCGTTGGTAAACAGATCATATCCTTTCTTTTCCATCAAAAGTGTTGCTGTGTCCATGTCCTCCCGCACAGCCTCCGCCACAACGTCGGGAGACAGGGCAAGCGTGCTGGTATCATGGCGGTTCCTAAGGTAAGCTGCCATAATGTCTGCCGCTGTCCAGCCGATTTTCTTTAAAATGCGGATGCTTTCTGTGTGGGGAATCCCTAAAAATTTCTCCCGCACATTAACAAAGCGAAGAACTGCCTGATACTTGCCTTCCGGCTTTTCAATAAGCGGATAAATGGTATCCCAGTGTTTCTTCACACTGGCGCTCACATCATAGAGTGCATCCCACACATGTAAGAGGTCATCATTCGCAAAATCAAAATAGTTCGCATTTTCCCGCATCGTTTTTCTGCGTTCCTTATAATAATGTTTCAACCACGGTTCGATTTTGGCAGCATCTTCTGTAACGTCCTTCCCCTGCCTGACTGCCTCACATATTTCTTCCGACTTAAGATACATTTGCTTTCTCCCACACTGTACTTTACTAAATTGTCCAATATTATCAGCATAACACAATTCTCCATATATTGCCATACAATGAGCTTATTTGCTCAATTAATTTGTAACAGTGTTACTGTTCACAAGTCAGGAATGCGCTGGACTGCGCATTCCGTGAGAAAATCTACAGCTTGAAATGCAAAAATCCATTTGCGTACGAACGAAGTTCGTATTGCAATTTTTGCATGGATTTTTGCCTGTTACTGGAACAGAGTGAACAGTAACGTAACAGTTCATCCCAGATTAAATAATGCAATATAGTTTGTCACCATATCCCATCTACTCTAAATTTCTTACTTTTTTCTTTGTAAAACTGCTCGATATACTGGAAATTTAGTTGTTGGTTAAAAAAACAAGTCCATGCAGACCAGAACCTATCAGATTTTTATTTTCGCATACACTCAAATGTAACTCCATATATTTCTCAAAATCCTCTTTTCGTGCTTTGTTAAAATCTGCGCCTCGTGCGAATGGATTTCCATCAGATGTTAGGTGATGGAGTATCGTAAGCTTATATTTTTTAGCCATTATTTCGATTTCTTCTGGTATCATATATTCAAAAGAATCTCCCAGAGTTTTTTCACGATAACATTTTAAGATTTCGCTTATGTTCTCCAGCCTGGACATTAAATTCAAATGCAGCACTGTTATCAGATTAATATAGGTTATAACCAAAAGGCCGCCATCTTTTAACAACCTAAGACATTGATTCATTGCCTTATAACGCATTTTTTCATCTAAATGATAAAATGCACCCATACAAAGCACTACATCAAAATAATGATCGTTATAGTGATTGCAGGCACAGATATCTCCGACAAATATATCTTCTAACATCGGAGTGTCCGCCTGCTTTTTTAACATAATATCTATGTTGTGAGGAACAATATCACTTGCGACCACACGATGCCCTTGTTCTGCTAATCTGAATGCATAGTTTCCAGTCCCTGCACAACCATCAAAAATTTTGCTAGATGCGGGTATTATGTCATCAAAATAATGCATTGTTGTCAGCCATTCAATTTGATGACTATTATCACGAAACAGTCTCCCGTCCTCATCATATGTATTATAATAATCGATTACGCCATTGTTCATAAAACATCTCCTTAGTTGATTGTTTCATATCATATTTAGCTGTTTGGTAAATTATAATTTATCCCTCTACTAACAACGAATATTTTATCACAGAACCAATTAGATGTCATTCAATTTCAGTTTTAAAATGCTTCGCCATATAATTCCATTTACATGTAAAAATTATTTGCATATACCATCATTCATTCGTGCTCTGTGTTGGTTAAAAGAAGCAAGCAAATACGTGTCACTCTCGGCTACTATCCTACTCGTGAAGAAGCTATGATTGCATTAGCCACCTACCATGAAAATCCATATGATATTAATACAGATAGTATTACATTTGCGGAAGTATACGAGAAGTGGAGTAAAGACTACTTTGCAATCCTGTCCAATCCGTCCAGCATTTGAACTATCACAGCGGCCTATTCTTATTGTAACGGTCTTTACGATATGCGCATGAAAGATATAAGGGTATCGCACTTAGAGGGAACCATGTTTAATGCGGGTGTTGGTGATGCTACCAAACTTAGAATCAAATCTTTATTTAACATACTGTACAAGTATTCATTGACACATGATATTGTTGAAAAAGATTATGTGCAAGTTATGTTTGCAAATGGTAATCCTGTCAAAAGAGAAAACAAATCAGATAAAGTTTCTTTCACAGATGACGAAATCCGTCTTTTGTGGCAAAATTTGAATTCGATACCATTTACAAATATGATATTGATAGAACTATATAGCGGCTGGCGTCCGCAGGAGCTGGCCATACTGAAAACCACCGATATAGATCTTGATGCCGGAACCATGAAAGGTGGTATGAAAACTGCTGCCGGAAAAAACAGAATTGTACCTATTCATTCTTTAATAAAGCCGTTAATAGAAAATCGTGTACAAGAAGCTGCTGCCCTGCACTCTGAATATTTGTTTAATGATATGAATGGCCAACAGGGTACTCATATGACTTATGACAAGTACCGAAACCGTTTTAAGAAAATCATGGATAGGCTTAACATGCATCACGGCCCACATGAGACGCGCCACACATTCACGACTAAGGCATAGTCCTACCATGTAGACGAATATGTCTTAAAATTGATTCTGGGACACGCTATAGAAGATATTACAGAAAAGGTATACACTCACCGAACCATAGAGCAGTTAAAGACTGAAATTAAAAAAATCACAAAATGATATATTCTATATTTCGCTATTGAATTTTTGAAGGTTTGTGTAGTTTGAAATCCATACATATTAAATCAACACTTCTCTAATACACTATAAGCCGTTTTTAGACTTAAAAGCGCAAAAGCAATACACCTTTACAACAAATACCGTAAAAGCGCTTACAGGGAATTGTAGAGCGTCACATAGGCATTTAAAGAAAATGTATCATGATAGCTTGTCACATAAGAAAAATGTGATATATTGTCGATATGGAACAATCGTGTTGCAGGGTGGAAAGCCTCCCTAACTTGAAAAAGAAGGGAGGTGGTGCAATGAGTACATACGAGATTTTGAGCCTGTTGTTTTTTGGCGGTAACTTTTTAATTGCACTGCTTACCTATATAGATAGGAATAATAAGCGAAAATAAATAAGCCTACCTTGTACTTTGCCGAGTCAGGTAGGCTTATGCCACACCGGGAGGTAAACCACTTTGTGGGCGGTTGTTCCTTTCCTTATGTCTAATATAGCATATCCGGCAGCAGGACGCAAGATGATTTTTTGTGTCCTCAATCCTCTTTATTGAGTAGATGTTACAATTCACACCCACGCCAAAGTAGTGGGAATTATGCGCCAAATTGATGCCCTTTATCAATTTGTGTACAAAATTTGTTATAATTCACACCTCAATGACGTATAGGCTGATAAAAACCGGCGTGGGTGTGAATTGTAACGAGTAGATTCCTTTAGAATGGACATTTATTGATAGGTTTATCATACCAATCTAATTGTTTTTTTATCCAAAGTTGGTACAAATCATCATCAATAGTTCCCTCACAATGCAGCTTGAATATATCACACCATTTTGAAAAGAAATCTTGGAAATTTTTATCGTCATGCAGAGTTATGTTTACTGCTGATGTTTCAGCATCAATAGCATCAACGATGGGAACAGTTTCTTTATTTTCATATCGGGCATCCAATACAGTAATAAACAATCGGAAAATGTCTTTATATGTGGTAATGTGATTGCCAAGTGTCATGTTATCGCTTAGACCGTAAAGCCAATCTATGGAAACATTATATTTTTGTGCAATATTCATTACCATATCAAAAGAGGGTGTTTTTGCCCCTGTTTCATATGAAGAAACGCTAACTGTTGATATGTTGAGAGTTCCCACCAGTTCCTTTTGTGTTAGCTGTTTGCTAATGCGCAGTTCTTTGTTACGTGTTGATAGCTAGACAGGGATATATCTTTGCGGCAGTAGCATTCGTAACACTTTTTATCGGTGCGGGCGTTTTGTTCGGATATCTGGTGAATACCAATCAGAAGAACAACGAAAAGTGAATAGAGTTGTTTGAGTCCTATGATTATATGTCGCAGGACGGTGAGGGCGTGAACAATATCAACATGGGAGCACAGGGCGACGTTATTAATGAACCTGATGCAGAATAGGCGGTGCCGATATGTTCAAGTACAACGCCAACGACACTATGAAATTGCTGGGGAAACAAAATATAATGGAACTGGGGGAGTTATAAGAGACATAATGACTGCGAACGGGATTCCAAAAGAATCTATTGGCGATAAATTATTTATGATGGGTATTAATATTGTCCAATATGGTGTGATATTGCTTGCAAAATACCGCAGAGAGGATAAAGCGACACGGCATCATGAAGAAACCAAACCAGTTAATGAGAACTACCGTGAGGGTATCAGAAAAATGATTGAACAGACAGAGGATACTCATGCGCTATGCTGTACTTATACTATAATCAAAACGCATTTAATGATTCTCGCGGAAAAAGGCGGTGCGATATGAAAAAGAGAGATCTCAAGAAGATTTTTAAAATCCTATCGGCGGTACAAGACATTTGGATTCTCGAACAAGTTTACCGCTGTGCGGTTAATATCACAAAGGAGGGCTGATGACGTGGAATCAAACGAAGAAGCATTCAAAATTGAAATTGTCCGTTTACTTCTGAATATCCACGACACGAAGGATTTATATCCGTGCGATACCCTAAAATTTTCGGATACCCTTTTGGCAACGGCTTATCTTTTTTTCGGTAAAGCATATTTACAGCACCATAAAACCTACGGAACATTCATTTGAAATTTGTGTGCTACCTCATGTGTGCTACTTGTGTGTTATCTGTGTGCTACGTGGCAAAATTTAAGGCTACCGCCGACACCTCCTGTCAACGATAGCCCTTGATTTTACGCTATTCCTTAGAACTTGCCTTCCTTCGCTGCTTCCTCAATCGAAACTGCAACTGCAACGGTAGCGCCAACCATCGGGTTGTTGCCCATACCGATGAGTCCCATCATCTCTACGTGAGCCGGAACAGAAGAAGAACCTGCGAACTGTGCATCAGAGTGCATACGTCCTAAAGTATCTGTCATACCATAGGAAGCCGGGCCTGCTGCCATGTTGTCAGGATGGAGTGTACGGCCTGTACCACCGCCGGAAGCTACTGAGAAGTACTTCTTGCCAGCTTCGTTTCTCTCCTTCTTGTATGTACCTGCAACCGGATGCTGGAATCTTGTAGGATTGGTTGAATTACCTGTGATAGAAACGTCAACATTCTCTTTCCACATGATTGCAACGCCTTCGCAGACATCGTTTGCACCGTAGCAGTTTACCTTGCCGCGGGGACCTTCCGGATCAGAGTAAGACTTTCTGAATACTTCCTTTACTGTGTTTGTATAGGGATCGTACTCTGTCTCTACAAATGTAAATCCGTTGATGCGGGCGATGATCTCTGCTGCGTCTTTTCCAAGACCGTTCAGGATAACTCTCAGCGGTTTCTGGCGGACTCTGTTTGCTTTCTCAGCGATACCGATAGCGCCCTCTGCTGCCGCAAATGACTCATGTCCTGCAAGGAAGCAGAAACACTCTGTCTCTTCTTCCAAAAGCATCTTGCCTAAATTTCCATGTCCAAGACCTACCTTGCGGTTGTCTGCAACGGAACCGGGAATACAGAATGCCTGAAGTCCCTCACCGATTGCTGCTGCTGCATCTGCGGCCTTTTTGCAGCCCTTCTTGATTGCGATTGCCGCGCCTACTGTGTATGCCCAGCAGGCATTCTCGAAGCAGATCGGCTGAATCTTCTTAACCTGATCATATACGTCAAGACCTGCGTCCTTTGTGATCTTCTCTGCCTCTTCGATGGAATTGATACCGTAGCTCTTTAAAACCTCGGTAATCTTATCTATTCTTCTTTCATAGGATTCGAATAATGCCATAATTATTTTACCTCCTTATCTGTTCTAGGATCAATAATCTTAACAGCATCCTGTACTCGTCCGTACTGGCCTGAAGCCTTCTCCCATGCTGTATTCGGGTCATCGCCCTTCTTAATAAAGTCAGTCATCTTGCCAAGGCTTACGAACTTGTAACCGATAATCTTGTCGTCAGCATCCAGTGCGATACCTGTGACATAGCCCTCTGCCATCTCCAGATAACGAGGTCCTTTCTTCAATGTACCGTACATCGTACCAACCTGGCTTCTCAGACCTTTTCCTAAGTCTTCGAGACCTGCGCCTACCGGAAGACCTTCCTCAGAGAAAGCGGACTGGGAACGTCCGTATACGATCTGCAGGAACAGTTCTCTCATAGCGGTGTTGATGGCGTCGCACACAAGGTCTGTGTTCAGTGCTTCCATAACAGTTCTGCCCGGAAGCAGCTCTGCTGCCATCGCTGCGGAGTGTGTCATACCAGAGCATCCGATTGTCTCAACCAGCGCTTCCTGAATGATACCTTCTTTTACGTTCAGGGATAACTTGCAGGCACCCTGCTGCGGTGCACACCAGCCTACGCCGTGTGTAAAGCCGGAAATGTCTTTTACTTCCTTAGCCTTTACCCATTTCGCCTCTTCTGGGATCGGTGCACAACCATGATTACCGTCACGTGCTACTACACACATTTCTTCAATTTCCTTTGAATAAATCATGTGAAAACTCCTTTCGATTACTTAACTTATATTTTTAATGTGTGACAGATGTCTCACATTTAATAACTTATCAAACGTTTTCCGCAATTCTGTGAAAACTGACTTTGATATGTTACCCACACATTGATATTTTCGCACATATTTAGAAAAATAGCAATTAAAAAATGATATTTTTGTCAAAAAATTGTCAAAAACTTCTATCTTTTATCTGGAAGAAACACTGCGGCGACACCTGCGGACAAAAGGCATCCCACAGCCCCAATCCCAAACACAAGCTGCGGTGAAACTTCCCACACCCAGCCAATCACCACGGGCATAATAATCCCGACAGCGCTGCTGAAGGACTCGACGATTCCCAGAATGATCGTGCCGTTATGATCATCAAAAACATCATAAAAATAGGCAAATGACACCGATGCAAAGACATCCTTCACCATGGAAAGGACAATTCCAATCACAAAAATGGGCACATTATGTGACAACAGAAAAATCATTGCCGGAAGCGCGTCAAACCCGATATCAAAGACATAGAACCACTTCCTGCCCTTGAGATCTCCCATATGGCTGACAAAAAGCGCCCCTACCGCATTAAACAGTGTCATAAAGGAAAAGATAGACATCACATTTGAGACAGATATTCCGATTGTCAAGGCGTACAGCGGCAGATACTCCATCGCAACCCCATAGATATTTGCAAAAAACTTCACGATCATGTAGGACCAGAACTTTTTATCACCAGCGATTCTGCGAAATACGCTCCATGACACCCGCTCCTGCGTCTCATCCTCCGCATCTGCCGCACTGTCCGCTTCCGGCCCATCCTTCCTGACACCGCATTCCCGCCAGACCACAAAAATCATAATGAGCGGCAGCACATACAACAGACCTGCCGCCGCATACATTCCATTGACATGGACGACCTTTACCAGCTGTCCTCCCAGAAACAGCCCCAGCGAGATGCCTCCATACAGGAATAAATCACGGACTGCAAAGTATTTTCCTCTGTGCTCATCCGCAATCTCATAGTTGATATCATTTCCCAGCGAATAGTTAAAGCCTGTGCGCACACAGGCAAGCACCACCAGAACCGCAATCAGCAGATACGCCTGGTTCACGCCGCATGCCATACAGCCCGTAACAATGGCGGCGATCATCGCGGCCGCTGCCACACGGTATGCGCTGAACTTTACAGCTAAAATACCGGCAAGCCCCGGCACGACCACACAGCAGGCATTGATGAGCGCAAGCAGATAGCCGTAATAGCGCGCCGGCTGTCCTTTCTCCTCCAACAGCACTGGCAGCATATTCTGTACTGGACCATCCACCATAAAAAAGAGCATATATAAGAGATAAATTTTCATGTATTTTTTTCTAAACATTCCTTTATAGGATTGTAATATGGATTTCATCTTTCCAGTACTCCTTATATCGTTCCTGAGGTTTGTAATGTTTTGTAGAATATTGAATTTTAGCCCCGTTTAGACTTTTGCTGCTATCTCCCCCTGCTTTTTGTAAATACTGTCCGCCTCGACAAATCCGCGCACCATGGAAGTCGGATAAACATTGGAATTGCGCCCGATCACGGTTCCCGGATTGAGCACGCTGTTGCAGCCGATCTCCACGTTGTCGCCGAGCATTGCACCCATCTTTTTCAGGCCTGTCTCAATGTTTCCATAGGCGGACTTTACAACCACGAGTGTCTTGTCACTCTTGACATTGGATGTGATAGAACCTGCACCCATATGGGACTTGAAACCAAGGATACTGTCACCTACATAGTTGTAATGCGGAACCTGCACTTTGTTAAAGAGTATGACATTCTTTAGTTCTGTAGAATTTCCAACTACTGCCCCCTTTCCGACAATAGCATTTCCCCTGATAAATGCGCAGTGGCGCACTTCTGCCTTCTCATCGATGATACAGGGGCCGTTGATACATGCTGTTGGTGCCACTGTCGCAGATTTTGCGATCCAAATATTTTCGCCGCGTTTTTCGTATTTGTCATCCGGAAGCGCGTTTCCAAGCTCCACGATGTATGCGCCGATTTTTGGCAGCAGTTCCCATGGATAGACAGCCCCGTCAAAAAGCGGGGCGGCGATTGTCTCCTCCAGGTTGTATAGATTTTTGATTTGCAATTGTTCCATATCTTTGTTCCTCCATTTTTATTTTCTTTTTTCAAAAAGTGCTCCTGATCATTTCATGTGAAGTGAAACAAATCAGGAATGTTATCACCAAACGTTCTGACTGCCATTCGGTACATTGCCTTTGCGTGGATACGGTCGTGCCAGATAAAACGCCGCAGCACTTTCCGCAGCGACCATTCTTCGCCATAGCTGCCCAGATAGACAGTATTTTTCAGAAAATCGGGCTGATCTTCCAGTAACGCAAAACCTCGCTGCCGGCATTCTACAATCGTTCCCTCATGGTCAGTCTCAATGCCAATCTCCCCAAAGTAATAATCATTGACATTTTTTGTATGCTCATACATTTCAGATGCCGTGCGGGGAACCTGCCCATAGAAGGTCTTCCGGACTGGCAGACAACTTTTATTCCTATCAGGAATCGCTTCATACAAATCCAGAAAATCCTGTGCGGATTTCAGTGCAAGTGCTTTTAATTCTTCGTACTCCGCTCCGGACAGAGACTTTTTTTCTTCCTCGAAAAGAACATCTGAATCTGCATCAGAAATCGTAAGTATAGAAGCTTTCTCCTGTACGATTATCGTCTCCAAAGAGTCGGGGATTGCTTCACCTTTCCATTTCAGATAAGATACAACCTCTCCTGTCATCTTTTGGAGGGCAATATCCTTTGTCTCGCCACGCGTATATGCGCCAATATAGTTGTTGGCATGCAAAATACTGTCGTTACCGTTGTGCTCCCACACACACTGTATTTTCATAATCATTCTCCTATAAATGTTGATTTATAAGCGCTGTTTCCGGTGAATCTTCGGATGCTGGCTCTTTTGCTGCCGCTGCCATCAGAGACTCCCAGTAATCATCTGCATCAGACTCGGAATCCAGCCAGGGCTGCTGTGTCTGAGATGGTTTTTCAGCGGATGATTCGCCGTGATTGTTGAACTCAAACTGTATCTTTTCATCTGCATACTTTAAATATGCATCAAACGGATTCCCCGCTTTTGATACAAATCCAGACACTTTTTCTGCAGTCTTTCCTGTTGTAAAAAGCTCCTGCATCAGTTCTTCTGAGATGGGAACCTGCGCTACGGTATGACCGATTTTGAAGCCGCACGCACACTCATAATACCACTGGCTCTTTTTCAGTTTATGCGCACTGCACCTTGGACATGCAAGTTTTGTTTCTGTCGGCGCTGGTCTGTCGGGAAAATCAAATACAACCTGACCGTCTGCGGTGAGCTTTAACGGTGCGTCAAACTTTGCGCCGCTCTTTGCCAGAAAGCCCTGTATGACATCTGTCTTTTTCTGTGTAAGCAGCTGCTTTACGATGCTGTCACCGATTTTTAACCCTGCGATTTTATTGTTAATGGCAAAACGGCAGCTGTGTTCGGCATCCTCTTTGTTATAGTTGGAACAGCCATAGCCGAACATGGTCTTGACAATCTCACCGCCGCACAGCGGGCACTTTACGTCCTTGAGTTTTTGCTGTTCGATATCGTCAAAGTCAAATTTCAGGCCAGTGATTTTGCCTTCCGCATCCCGGCTGAATGTCACGCGGGCATCAAATTTTTTGCCTGCCTTTGATTTAAAGCCGCGAATCGTTGCCGTTTTTCCGTTTGTCAGCAGTTCTTTGATCTGTGCTTCCGGGATATCCTTTCCAGCCATCTTTCCAATCGAAAACTTACAGCTGCTCTCGTCAAGCTTATCGTAGTTGGCACAGCCATAGCCAAACGGCGTCTGGACGATCTCGCCTCCGCACAGCGGACAGACGACATCTTTGATTTTTTTTGCCTCTGCTTTCTCAAAATTAAACGTGACGGCATGTTTTCCTTCTGCGTCCTTCTCCAGCATCAGACAGGCATCAAACTTTTTGCCGTTTTTGCTCTTAAATCCTCTGATGGTCTGGGTGATTCCATTGGTCAGCAGTTCTTTGACCTGCGCCGGACTTAATTCTTTGTCGGCTATTTTGCCGATTGCGAACCTGCAGCTGGAAGGCTCCTGGGGGTTATAGCTGGCACAGCCGTAGCCAAAACCCTTGATCATAAGCGCTCCGCCGCAGTCTGGGCACACAACATCCTCGAGCACCTGCGGCTGAACCTGTGAAAAGTCAAATTGAATCTCCACTTTTCCATCTTCATTTTTGTGTAATACCAGAACTGCGTCAAACTTTTTCTTTTTTTTGGATTCAAACCCACTCAGAACCTCTGTTTTACCCTCTTTGATGAGCGAAATACACTCCTCGTCGGACAGACTTCGCCCGGCAATCGAACCGACCACAAAATTGCACCCGCTGCCGTCCTTCTGGTAATTGGCACAGCCATAGCCAAACGGGGTTGTGATGATATCCCCGCCGCATACAGGACACTGGACACCGATTTTCCTGCGCGCACCTGGGCCCTTCGCGCCCTTCCCGGTAAACTGGCTGATCTGCGCCGCAAGCTGGTTTGTCAGGTCTTTGTCGCGTATCTGAATCGTCTCCCTGCGGATAAAGTCCTCGAGCTTTGCGCGGTAGTCATTCACGTCGACTGTTCCATTTGTGATACCGTCAAGCCCCTTTTCCCATGAGGCAGTCATTTTGGGATTTAACAGCGCCGGAACAGTCATCGCAACGACTTCATATACCATCTCCCCAAAATTCTGCGGTGTGATGACCTGTGTCTTCTGGTTGAGGTTCAGATAACCGATACGGATCAGTTTTTTGATGATTTCTGCGCGCGTTGCGCTTGTGCCGATGCCGGAGCCCTTAATCTGGGCGCGGAGCTCCTCATCCTCAATGAGCTGTCCCGCATTTTCCATGGCAAGTATCATGGAACCGGAGGTGTAGCGTTTGGGCGGTGATGTCTTGCTGTCCCGCACCTCAAAACCATTGACAGCAACCGCGTCGCCTTGTTTTAATGTATCTGCCAGTGCGAGCAGTTTTTTGGAATTCTGCTTTTTTTCCTTATAGGAATTATTATAGGAATCATTCGGATTTTCATTTGCTTTTGTCTGCGCGGAGGTGCTGGTTCTGTTCTGGTCGTCTGCTCCGCCCTCATCCTCGTCGGCATCGTCGAGCGTCTTGCCCATCACCTCGAGAAATCCAAGCGTTTTCAGCACTTTTGCAGAGGCAAATAAGGACTCTTTTTCGATGCCGATTACCAATTTCAGCGTCCGGTATTCTGCCGGCGGATAAAAGATGCTCAGAAACCGCCGCACAATCAGCTCAAACACTTTGCTTTGCAGCGGAGTTAAGGTTCCAAGTTCCGTCAGCTGCCCGGTCGGTATGATGGCATAGTGGTCCGTGACTTTGCTGTCATCTGTATATTGCGTCTTTGCAATGTTTGCATACATTTTTTTCGTCAAAATATGGTCGGCAAAATTCTGCGTCGGCGTGTATCCCTTTAATCCGTTCAGGTTCTTGTCAATTTCCTTTGCCACAGCTGTCGTCAGCACCCTTGCGTCTGTTCGCGGATAAGTCGTGAGTTTTTTCTCATACAGATCCTGTGCGACCTGTAATGTCTGGTCGGGACTGATTTTAAAACGTTTGGAACATTCCGCCTGCAGTTCTGCCAGATTAAAAAGCAATGGTGCTTTCTTCTTGGAGATGCCCTTTTCCAGCGTCTTAACCAGCGCTTCTTTTCCCTCAAAGGAGGAAATCAGTGTTTCGGCCTCCTCTTTTTCCTTGAATCCATTTTCTTTATAGAGCTTTGGCGATTCAAAATAAGCGGAACCTTCTACGGCTTTCCACTCTGCCTCGATATTTGCGTCGGTGAAATCCCCGACCACCCTGTAAAAGGAAGTCTCTTTAAAATTCCGTATCTCGCGTTCCCTGTTGACCACCATGCCAAGCACACAGGTCATGACTCTGCCCACTGCAATCGCTGTATAGCCTTTTGTCGCCGCCGCATCATTGAGCAGTTTTCCGTATTTTACCGACATGACGCGCGAGAAATTGATGCCCATGGCGTAGTCCTCAATCGAGCGCATGATGCCGGATTTGCCGAGGTTTGCATATGCTGACATCGGCTTTGCCTGCGCCACGCCGCGCTTGATCTCCTCCTCGGTCTGGGAGTCAATCCACACGCGGAGCTCCTGCATTCCTTTGCGGACACCGCCGAAATTGCGGATATTTTCCTCGATGGTCTGTCCTTCCTTTCCAGAGTCGCCCGCCCAGTATACGGTGTCGATGTCCTCTCGCTGCAGCAGTGCGTGCACAATATCGTACTGTTGTTTGACACTTTTGATGACACCGTATTTGTATTTCTCCGGCAAAAACGGCAGATCCTGCAGCACCCACTTTTTATAGCGGATATCGTATTCTTCCGGGTAGACCATCTCCACCAGATGACCGACGCACCACGTTATGACGAACGTGTTATTTTCAATATATCCATTGTGTTTTCCTGACACCTGAAAAACCTTGGCGTAGTCCTGCGCTACAGACGGTTTCTCGGTTATGATCAGTTTCTTTCCCAAATTCTTTCTCCATCCTGTTCTTAGGAACTGTTCAGAAACTGCTTGCCATGAGTAATTTCTAATAAGTAGTTTCTAAACAGTTCCTTATTATTGCTTTAAAGCCTGTAATACCTGTGAGACAGTCAACTGAAGTGATGCTGGAATCTCTGTTCTCGCGGGTATAACAACCTGAAATACCTTTTCCGGAATGTCCTCCAGTACAAACGCGGGCAGCCTGATTTCCAGCAGACTACAGACCATCTTCTGAAATTCATAATAGTCCACTGTATCCACGCTTCCCACATGAAAAATGCCCTTTAAATCATTTGTCAGAACATATCTGGCATACGCGCCAACCTGGTCTGCCAATGTTACATTGACATAGTCATTTGGGTATGTAACCATAGGTTCTCCGCTTGCACTATATTCCCGCAGCATCTGTATTCTCGGACAATCCGGCGCCCACACAGATGGAATGCGGAAAATAATCAGCTGATCAGGCAGTTTTTTCATGAGCATTGCCTCGCAGTCACGCTTGTATTTTCCATAGTCAGATTCGGGATTGGGCTGCGCCTCCTCCGTCCACGGCTGGGATAAGTCTCCATCAAACACATTTGCAGTAGAAATAAAAAGAAGTTTGCGGGATTTCTCACTTAACCAGTCAGCCAGTATTTTGTGGAATTCATACTGAGTCTGAAAATCCCCGCGGATAGAAGAAATTACGATTGCCGGATTCTCTTTCTCC
>CAMWXA010000066.1 GCA_947178035.1 uncultured Lachnospiraceae bacterium
GTATAGAATAATAGTATAAAATGTCTGAATCAGTAGTTATAATGTAATTTACATATATGATTCCATTACCACATTTGAAATAATTATAATCAAAATGACTTCCGACATTCAAATCGGCTCTATGTAAACTTTGTTTAATATCTTCTTTTATGGCAGTTTCTACCTCGTCTCTGGCAGTCTGTGCATTTTCATATGAAAGAAATTCTTCTTCCGTTATTTCCTTTACATCATAGTATTGGTAACTCTGTTTATTATGATCCCAATATAAATAATACCTCTGCCATATCCTGCCCCCTGCACTATTACTGATGAAAGACTTGACTGATGCCAATAATCCATTATCAATAAAACATGAACCGGAAGCCTCAAAAACCAATTGAGGCTTATGATCATTTACTGCCCAAATATAAGATTTGGCAGATCCTGGTAAATTGGAACCAACATTTAACAGCAGATGATTATTCTCTTCGATAATTATCGGCTCAAATGCGGATGTTTCAATCTCATCCATTAATAAAACACTATCTTCTCCATTCGCATACCATAATGCACCTTGAAACATAGTGTCTCCAAACTCCTCTACCATCTCACCGGTAAATATATATGCATAAGAATCTTCTTCCTTCGATCCAATATAGTCATAAAATGCAAAAACAGGTTGCTCTGTTTTCTCTTGAACTAACCTTTTTAACTGTCCTTCCAAAACTTCCTCATACAATATTTCAAATTGAGTCGCATTCTCATCTAAAACGTTTTCATCTATAGCGTTTTCATTATGATTGGATATATTGCAAGATGTTGATAAAAGAACTATTGTTATTAACCATAAAATTTTTTTTATTCTCATAAAGCCTCACGCAAAAGGAAATTTTCCCAGATTACTCATCTGGTGTATTAAAATGTCTCTTCTGTATTCATACATCTCTGTTTTTCCTAGCTTCCCGCACAGCGTCTTCCAATTTTTCAACATAGGAATCCTCCGGCTTCTGTCCTGCATACATAAGCTGAATGTCTATCATTCCCTGATAATATCTGCTTCCCTATGGGGATATACACTTCCATGGGGTTAAAAATATAACTCTTATTCTCTTTTATTTTACAGAGTATATGTTCTTTTTCGTCCTTACTTATGGTATGGTGCTCCATTGATAATCCTATAACTCCGATAGATTTGCTCTATCAAAATAACCCGCATCAATTGATGCGGAAATGTCATGTCTGAAAAACTGAGTTGCTCATCTGCCCGTTTGATAACGCTGTCATGCAGGCCGAGTGAACCACCGATTACAAATACAAGACAGCTTTTCCCACTGAGTCCAAGCTGCTCAATATGCTTTGCCAGATTGACAGAATCACGCTTTTTACCATCAATTGCAAGCGCAATACAATATGCGTTCTCTTTAATATTCTTCAGTATGCGTTCCGCTTCTCTCTGCTTGATTTGATCTTCCAACACCGCTGATGCCCTGTCTGGTGTTTTCTCATCCGCAACTTCTATGATATCCAATTTACAATATTTTGAAAGTCTTTTCTGATACTCTGCAATCGCATCACGAAAATACTTTTCTTTCATTTTCCCCACTGTGACAAAGGTTATATTCATTCGTCTCCACTCATTTCATAACGATTCAATATTTTCATAGTAAGACACAAAACCACTTCATAATATTTCGATTTTCCCGGCAGCTGCACGCGTCCTTACAAATTTGGCCACATTGCAACATATTTCCAGGCAGCTATATACATTCATATAGTGATGAACCAAATTTCTACATTAAAATTATGGCATTAGGCAGCATCTGTGTTAGTCTGTATATTTCTGGCAATTACGAACGCAATAATATCAGTCTATATATATTGCGCCAACACACTTATTGGCTAACACCAAAATTATTATTACTCTTCGAATATCTCAGCATAAAGCTCCTCACACAAAGCCTCGAGATAAGATACATCCAAGCTGCCAAACTCCCGTTCAACAGCCGCCTTAATTGCTTCAAAATACTGAAAATACTTCATTTCCTCCGGTGTACCATCCTCAAACCAGACATGCTGTTTGATGGTGTCTGCTGTGATATGTTCCTTCGCCCATATCTTGATTTTTGCTGTCAAATCCTCTTCATCTGCCGCTTCCCTAGTATATCTTTTCGCGGACTTAAATGAAGAAACTCCTGTCACAATAAATCCGGCAAACAGAATTCCCATCACACCATAAGTAATGTATTTACCAGAACCGGCAAACTGAAATGGTAACACTCCCGCTATCATCAAAATAAGTGCCACAATCCCAATCACACCCATCAATATAAGTGTATAGGAAGAACTTTTGTAATCCTCTGCCTTTGCCTTCTTATTCTGATAAACTGTTATATTATCATTATTGTCTGACATACGCTAAATCCTCCTATAATCACGTAGGGAAACGCTCTTCTCTCCTACTATCGCGCCGCTAATGCCCGCTCCAGTGGCATATTCCCCTGTCAAAAACTGTCATCACATTAGCAAGTGCATGATATAAGTGCCCTCGAAAATTCTTTCGAGAGCACTCATTGTCTATTTACCAGATAAATAATTATGGATACCCTTTGCCGCTGCTTTTCCTGCCCCCATTGCAAGAATAACAGTCGCTGCACCTGTCACCGCATCACCACCGGCAAACACACCCGCTTTCGTGGTCTTGCCAAATTCCTCGTCAGCAACGATACACTTCCACTTATTTGTCTCCAGTCCTTCTGTTGTGGAGGAAATCAATGGATTGGGAGAAGTACCCAGTGACATGATCACGGTATCAAGCTCCATCTCAAACTCGCTGCCCGGAATCTCAACAGGTCTGCGTCTTCCTGAAGCATCAGGCTCGCCGAGTTCCATTCTGATGCATTTCATACCTCTCACCCAATTATTCTCATCCTCAAGAATCTCTGTAGGGTTTGTGAGCAGGTCAAAAATGATGCCCTCCTCCTTTGCGTGATGTACTTCCTCCACTCTCGCTGGAAGCTCTTCCTCACTTCTCCTATACACAATATGCACCTCTGCACCCAGACGAAGCGCTGTTCTTGCCGCATCCATCGCAACATTTCCGCCGCCTACGACTGCAACCTTCTTGCCGCGCATAATCGGTGTATTAGAGTCCTCATTAAATGCTTTCATGAGATTGCTTCTGGTCAGATACTCATTTGCAGAGAAAACACCGTTTGCATTCTCTCCCGGAATTCCCATAAACTTGGGAAGTCCTGCACCAGAACCGATAAATACAGCCTCAAATCCCTCTTCTTCGATCAGCTCATCAATCGTAATGGATTTACCAATAATTACGTTTTTCTCTATCTTTACGCCCAATGATTCCACATTTGCAATTTCTTTGGCAACCACATCTTCCTTCGGAAGTCGGAATTCAGGGATGCCGTACACCAGTACGCCGCCTGCCTCATGAAGTGCCTCAAATATAGTGACATCATATCCAAGCTTTGCAAGGTCGCCTGCACATGTAAGACCTGCCGGACCAGAACCAATCACAGCCACTTTCTTGCCATTCTTTTCTTTTGCCGGCTCTGGCTTGATACCATTCTCCCTCGCCCAGTCAGCAACAAAGCGCTCCAGTTTGCCGATTGATATTGGGTCTCCCTTGATACCTCTGATACATTTTCCCTCACACTGGCTCTCCTGCGGACAAACACGCCCACACACGGCTGGCAGTGCAGAGGAACGGCTGATAATCTGATAGGCCTCCTCAATGTTTCCAACCTTTACCTGCTCGATAAATGCTGGAATGTCAATCGCCACAGGACATCCTTTGATGCACTGCGCATTCTTACAGTTAATGCAGCGTGTCGCCTCGTCCATTGCTTCTTCTTTATTGTATCCAAGGCAGACTTCATCAAAATTCTTTGCCCTGGCTGCCGCCTCCTGCTCACGTACAGGTACTTTTGTTAATACATCCATATTTTGCCTCCATTCCATACATCAGTAAAGAACGCTTCCCTTGACGTTCCTTGAAAAATTCAGTAAATCTTAGGCAATGCCTTTTTATCGCCATAAGTTTAGTTAATTTTCCCCGCACTGTCCGCATCCACCGTGATGCGTATCGCCTTCCTGTAATTTCAACATTGCCCTTCCCTCTGCAGTCTTGTAAATCTGCTGACGCTTCATCGCCTCATCAAAATTCACAAGATGTCCGTCAAACTCTGGACCGTCGACACAGGCAAATTGAACCTTATCACCAACCGTAACACGACATGCACCACACATACCTGTACCATCTACCATAATCGGATTCAAGCTGACGATTGTGGGAATCCCCAATTCTTTCGTAAGTTTGCACACAAACTTCATCATGATCATAGGACCGATTGCAATGCACAGATCGTACTTCTTTCCTTCATCCACGAGATCCTGTATCGTCTGTGTAACCATGCCCTTGCGTCCATAAGAGCCGTCATCTGTTGTGACATACAGATTTCCAGCTACAGCCTCCATCTCCTTTTCCAGAATCAGCAAATCCTGATTTTTTGCGCCAACAATAACATCTGCCGCAATGCCATTGTTATGTAACCATTTTACCTGCGGATAGACAGGAGCCGTCCCCACTCCGCCTGCCACAAAGAGAATTTTCTTCTTCGCAAGCTCCTCTTTGTCCTCATTTACCATCTCGGAAGCACACCCCAGAGGCCCCACAAAATCATGGAAAGAATCCCCTGTCTTTAATGCTGCCATCCTGGTAGTCTCAGCACCTACCGTCTGAAATACAATTGTTATTGTTCCTTTTTCTCTATCATAATCACAGATTGTGAGTGGTATTCTCTCCCCATCCCTATCCATTCTTACAATCACAAACTGCCCCGGCTGGCAATTCTTCGCCACGCGCGGCGCTTCCACTACCATCAAATAAATGTTAGTAGTGAGCTCTTTGGCCTCCAAAATTTTGTACATCGACTACTTCACCATACCTTTCCTAAATTATATAGAAGATTACAATCATGTAAATTATTGGGTTAAATCACTGCTGTTAAACAGTAATATTTTCATACACTATTGCTATTGTATACGAAACATCTCAAAATTTCAACTTTTTTGCAAACAACTTCGATAACTAAGGTTACAATTGGTTACAATTCACACCCAATGTCATTTACCTAAGCCCTGAATAACCGAAATTGGTGCATAAACATAATGATTTATTGGGAATTTTTCAAACACGCTCTAAAACAATTTGTTAGTCAAATTCCTTAAGTAAATAACATTGATTCACACCCACGCCAGTTTTTATTAGCCTATATGTTATTGAGGTGTGAATTATAACAGATTTTGCACACAAAATACTAAAGAGAAAAAGCAAATGCTTTAGCATTTATGCACGCAGAATGCTTAAAGGAAAAAGCGAACACTTTTAGCATTTGGGCGCACAATTCCCTAATTTTAAAACGCATTTACTGTGGCGCATCCACAAAGGGCTGCAGATTGTATTTTCCTTCATCAACTTTGTAGGCCTGATACAAATCGGCCGTATTTACATTAATCGCATAAATATTGTTTGTGTCATGTGCTTCACCTTCTGTATCTACATATTCCTCATAAACAATATAATATATGGACTTGTCTGCCTTGAATAAAGTTTTCACCTTGTACTGGTTAAATCCAAGCCTATTGGGCACATTCCCTTCTGCATCCGCCAGCTTTCCGCTTGCCCACAAATTATTTTTCAACACCTGTAATGCAAGTTCTATATCAAAATTAGCCTGTACTTCTAACTGATATGTTCTTTTGACCACCTCGCTGCACAATCCTGATTCATCAATGGCAATAAAGGAAAAGTTACTGATGCCATAGGGAATCTCGAGTGGACCTGTATACTGAAGGCTGTTCCGATCAGGGACAGAGCCATCCATTGTATAATAGATCTTTGTGCCATAATCACGGGAAACATCTATTAAAACAGGTTCAGAATAAGTTCCACTTTCAGGATTGACCACAGGATTTTCAGGCGCCGACAAATTAATATAATATCGCTGTGTCACTACCTCACTTTTCATACCATACATATTTACAAACATTGCCTTTATAGTATAGTCACCCGATTCAAGCAAAATCGGTGTCTCATACACACAAGAACCCTCTGTAGGCACTGTTCCATCCAATGTATAATATACAACTCCTTGTGTATTACCTTTCAGGGATATAGATATCACCTCATCATATACCCCACCCTGCTTGTTAAATTCTGGCTTCAATGCAATATATTTATTGTAC
Organism: uncultured Lachnospiraceae bacterium; assembly: GCA_947178035.1. GTDB lineage: Bacteria > Bacillota > Clostridia > Lachnospirales > Lachnospiraceae > COE1. The sequence continues at coordinate 6,244 of CAMWXA010000066.1, forward strand.
TTTGACACAATTCGTGGCACATCACATGAGTCTAATATATCGCTTATCTTAGCGTAGTCTTCCTTGGTTTCATATATGCCTAACAGCATATCATATACTTCATCTCTTTTCACATACTCTGTATCAATATCAATAAGTTCCTCAAGCAGCGATATCGTACTTTCCTGCTGTCCTTCCTTTTCATAATACTTTGCAAGCAAAAACTTTACATCTAAATCATCCGAATTAATGGCAAGTGCTCTCTCCAGATAGCTCACCGCTTCAGAATAATTATTGTGCGCCGCACTGACAACAGCCTTATCATATTGGTATTCAAAAGAATTGTATTGATACTGGTCTACCATATGAACAGCGAATGCCACTATGCCCGCCACAACCACAAGAACCGCCGCTAATGCGATAACTGTTATTCTAATTCTATGCAATTTGATGGATTTGACTAAGGCAGAATCACTGATTTTATCTTTGATTTCATTGTCAAACTTGTTCTCAGAACCTACCCTTTCCTCAGCCATGTCCTCCATCATGACGCTTATGGATTCTTTCAATTTCGCCTCAAGCTCTATATCAAAATCAGGTACAATTTGGATCTCATAACCACAGTTTTCGCAAAGCAGTTTTCCCTCTTCCAACTCATTTCCACAATTTGGACACTTCATGCTTTACTAGCCCCAATCACACGTCTTAAAATAATCCTGTTATCACACCATCATCTGTCACATCAATCTTGTATGCTGCCGGATTTTTTGGAAGTCCCGGCATCGTCATAATTGCTCCTGTAAGCACTACCACAAATCCAGCACCTGCTGATACATACACTTCCCTGATATTCATTTGAAAACCTTCTGGTCTGCCGAGCAAAGTCGGATCATCCGAAAGGGAATACTGTGTCTTTGCCATGCATACAGGCAGCGAACCAAAACCAATGTCTTCCAGCTTTTCAATCTGCTTTAACGCAGCAGGTGCAAATACGACATCTTCTGCTCCATATATTTCCTTCGCAACCCTTCTGATTTTGTCAATTATCGAACAATCATCCTCATATAGCGGTGCGAAATGACTCTCCTTTGTCTCCAATGTATTTAAAACTGCATTTGCAAGTTCTATACCACCTTCTCCGCCTTTTTCCCACACTTCCGAAAGCGCAAAATCACAATGTCTGTCCTCACAAAACTGTTTAACAAACTCTATCTCCGCCTGCGTATCGGACACAAAAGCATTCAGGGTGACCACCACAGGTACTTTATACTTATATATGTTCTCTATATGTTTTTCCAGATTCACAATCCCCTTTTTAAGGGCCTCCAGATTTTCTATATTCAAATCACTCTTTGCCACACCCCCATTGTACTTGAGTGCGCGGATTGTTGCAACCAGCACAACTGCGTCTGGCGCCAGCCCCGCCTGGCGGCACTTAATATCAAAAAACTTCTCCGCACCGAGATCCGCTCCGAAACCAGCCTCCGTCACAACATAATCTGCCATCTTTAACGCAGCCTTTGTCGCACGCACACTGTTACAGCCGTGTGCAATATTGGCGAACGGGCCACCATGAATAATAGCCGGCGTATGTTCAAGCGTCTGAATCAAATTGGGTTTGATTGCATCTTTTAAAAGAGCCGCCATAGCACCTGTTGCATGAATTTGCCCTGCGGTCACAGGCTCACCTGCATAATTGTACGCCACAACCATTCTGTCAAGTCGTCTCTTCAAGTCCTCCATATCCGTTGCAAGACACAAAACTGCCATAATTTCCGATGCCACAGTGATGACAAAGTGATCTTCTCTCACAAAACCGTCCATCTTATTTCCAAGACCGATAACAACATTTCTAAGAACTCTGTCATTCATATCAAGACATCTTTTCCACACAATCTGTCTCGTGTCAATTCCCAGATCGTTTCCCTGCTGAATATGGTTGTCAATCAGAGCTGCACACAGATTATTGGCAGCTGTTATCGCATGAAAATCTCCTGTAAAATGAAGATTTAAGTCCTCCATCGGAACCACTTGTGCCATTCCACCACCCGCGGCACCGCCTTTGACGCCAAAACAAGGTCCAAGCGAAGGCTCCCGGAGCGCAATAACAGCCCGTTTGCCCAATTTGCCAAACGCCTGGCCAAGGCCTACCGTCGTAGTAGTCTTTCCCTCTCCCGCTGGAGTCGGGTTAATCGCAGTTACAAGAATCAATTTACCATCTTTATTGTTCTCTATTCTTTTAAGATATTCATCAGAAATCTTAGCCTTGTACTTTCCATACAGCTCTAAGTCATCTATTGTCAAATCAAGCGCTCGTGCAACATCCGTAATCGGATACAATTTCGCTTCCTGCGCTATTTCAATATCAGATTTCATATATTAAGTTCCTCCTTTGCAGTACACTAATCAGTTCCTCACACAAACAACTACCACAGATACTAATTAATAGAATACCATTTATCCAATCTACTGTCTATTAAATTACATATGTTCTTCCATATAATTTTGGAACTGTTCCATACTCATCAGAATACGGCGCGGTTTTGTGCCCTCCTCTGCGCCTACGACACCGGCTTCCTCAAGCTGGTCTACAATTCGGGCTGCGCGGTTAAATCCAATCTTAAACACACGCTGAAGCATACCGATTGACGCTTTGTCTTTCTCGATCACAAACTTTGCTGCCTCTGCAAAATAGACATCCGTATCGCTTCCATTTCCTGCTCCCGAGCTGCCTGCAGCTCCTGAAGAAGACTGCATGGTTTTTATTTTCTCTTCAATCTCACTGTTGTATGTAGGATTGCCGAGCATCTGATTTTTCAGGAAATCAACCACATCAGACACTTCGGAATCGGACACAAATGCGCCCTGCACGCGGGCTGGTTTCGTATATCCTTGTGGATAAAAAAGCATATCACCTTTTCCTAAGAGCTTCTCCGCACCATTCATATCAAGAATTGTGCGCGAATCCACACCGCTTGACACACTAAACGCAATTCTACTTGGCATATTTGCCTTGATCAGACCTGTGATAACATCAACCGACGGCCGCTGTGTAGCAATTACCAAATGAATCCCACAAGCTCTTGCCAACTGCGCCAGACGGCAAATGCTCTCCTCCACCTCTCCAGATGCTACCATCATCAAATCAGCAAGCTCGTCCACGATAATCACAATCTGCGGCAGTTTTTGCAGCGGCTCGCCATCTGGTGTTGTCTTTCCCTGCTCCGCTGCTTTATTGTATCCTTTCAGGTCACGAACATTCAAATCCGCAAACTTTCGGTATCGATCATTCATCTCAGTCACACCCCAGTTTAACGCGGCCGAAGCCTTTTTCGGATCTGTCACAACTGGTATCATCAAATGCGGGATACCATTATATACACTTAGCTCAACCACCTTAGGATCGATCATAATCAATTTGACGTCTGCCGGATTTGCCTTGTATAAAATACTCATAATAATCGTATTGATACATACAGATTTTCCCGAACCTGTAGCACCCGCAATTAATACATGAGGCATCTTGGCAATATCGGTAACCACCACCTGTCCGGCAATATCCTTTCCTACTGCGAATGCAAGATTGGAGGAAAACTTTTGAAATGCTTCGGCTTCCAATAAATCTCGTAATGCAACGGCACTGGTTTCCTTGTTGGGCACCTCAATGCCCACGGCTGCTTTTCCTGGTATCGGCGCCTCGATTCTGATATCCGTCGCCGCAAGGTTTAACTTGATATCATCTGTCAGCCCTACAATTTTGCTGACTTTTACACCCTGTTCTGGCTGCATTTCATATCTGGTGACAGAAGGTCCCTGACTGATATCTGTTATCGTCACTCTGACGCCAAAAGTCTGCAGAGTCTGCTGTAAATGCAAAGCCGTCTCCTTTAACTGGTTTGCCGAATCCCCTTTTCTGCCATCACCTTTCTTTAGCAGATTTAGCGGCGGGAACATATATGGCTTTGGTGCTTCCTCCACTGTTTTTGCCACGTGCTCCTGAATCTTTATTTCCTCCTGCTGAATCTCTGTTCTATCTGTCTTTGCTGCCTTCTCTTCCACGGGCTGCGGTATTACAGTATCCTCTGTCATCGGTTCAGGCATACGTTCAATCGCCTCGGCATCATGCTCTGCTGTATCAAACTCATCCCAAAATGACCGGTTTGCCGTAACTCCAGGATTATCTACAAAGTAATCTGTGGTAGATGAAATCACATCATCTTCCAATTCATTGTCCATTACCTCATCAGCAATTGTTTCATCTGTTCCTATTTCTTCATTGCCCATTTCGCCATAAGCTATCTCACTATTATAAAAGCGATTCGTGTTTTCGCAGTCCAACACTTCATCAAATATGGATTCATTATAGGCAGTTTCATTGTAATTATTCTCGCTATACTGCTCCATATTGGCGGTATCATCTGCATATTGTTCCTCTGCGTTCGCCAGTTCTGAATAGACTGTTTCGTTATATGGTCTAGCCTTTATCTCCTCAAAAGAATCCGCATCCGCCACAGCCATCTCATCATCTAGCAAAACAATCTCATGAATATCCTGAGACTTTTCCGGTTTGAATGTAATCGCAGCGCTTGACATCACTCCTCTTGCTCTTTTATCCATCCTCTTGACATTTTCCTTAGGAAGTTCTATTTTTTCTGCCTTTGCACTTTTCACCGGCTTTGATCGTTTCGGACGCACTCTCTCCTCGTATCTTGGCCGCTCAGAACGCACTCTCTCCTCATACACTGGTTCATCGTCTTCCTCATATGCGTCATCTTCTTCGTAATCGTCATATTCTTCCCGCAGGCTTTCTCTGTATTCTCTCATTCTGGCTGCGTCCTCTTTGGCAGACTCATACAGATAGGCTCCCCCCTTCTTGACCCCGGTCAAAAAGCTCTTTTCCGTGATAAATACAATACAGATAATTCCAAGCACAACTGCAACAAAAAGTGTTCCGCCAAAACCCATAAGATTGTACATGCCATGCGCAATACTTCCAAATAACACACCACCCCCGGCATGATGCTCGACAGATGTCTGATACAATTCCTTAACTACAGATTCCCCTATAAGCATCTCATCCTGTTTCATCAGCATATATGCAAAAATTCCCAAAAGAAAAATCAGTATTACGCCGCTGACCATCTTCACGATTGCAACTGTATTTCCTCTATTGGAAATCCCAAATGCAAATCCAACGAAAATTATAATTGGTATCAGATAAGCTAACAGCCCGAATACCCCAAACATAGCATTGCTGATTCCGGTAGCTGCTGCACCATGAATCAAGCCTGTTATACATAAAAATACAAAAATCGCCGCCGCAAATATGACAATGAGCATCACCTCATTTTTCACCGCGATATCTACATTTCTTCTGCTTGTCTTTGCTGATGCTTTCCTTCCTTTTGTGCTGGAAGATGTTTTCCTAGAACCTCTTGATGTGCCTTTTGATGCACCGCTTTTTGTATTTGTTCTGCTTCTCGATGTACTATTTTCTGATGCAGATGCCATAATACGCCTCCCCCTAAACGAGTTTTACATAATATTATAGCATTTTTTTGGAAGCTTGTCATATTTTATTTCACTTTTTTCGCAGTTCTAGTACATCTGTTCAGTATTATCTTCTCAAACCACCTCAAAATCTACATTTTTACCAATTTATTTTCCAGCTGAGATTAACTCATGTAATTTGGCAACCGCTTGAGAGATTCCGCCAATCTCACAGATAATTCCTTCCTTTACGGCCTCCTCACCTTCCAGCACACTCCCGACATCCTTTGTAAGCACTTCTGTCTCCATCATTAACTCTTCATATCGCGCCTTTGATATCCTGCAGTGCGAACACACAAACCCCGTGATTCGATTCTGCACTTCCCTGAAATAATTAAATGTCTGAGGTACTCCAATCACCATCCCGTTCATCCGTACTGGATGTACCACCATTGTGCCAGTTGGAACAATAAACGAATAATCCGTACTCACTGCAATCGGAACCCCAATGCTATGACTGCCTCCTAAAACTAATGAAACCGTAGGTTTACTGAGTGATGCAACCATCTCTGCAATCGCTAAACCTGCCTCGACATCCCCTCCCATTGTATTTAACAGCAATAATACTCCATCAATTTCATTGCTGTCTTCTATGGATGCAAGCTGCGGCAGAAGCAACTCATATTTGGTCACTTTCGACTGGTTTCCCGCATTTTCATGCCCCTCAATCTCGCCTATGATTGTAATCAGATGAATTCTGTGATTACTGCTGTTTTCATCCAATGTCACCTGACTTTCCTTCTCTATCTTCTCATCTTTGTATTTTTGATTTTCTAGTTTCTCATTGTTTTCATTCTTTTCTTCATTCTGATGATTCATTGTGAACACCTTCCTTTTTTGATTTCATAACAATATGCCTTTGCCTTCTATGCCTGCGATTTGCTTCTTTGCACCTGAACATTTATACCGCGTACTTGTCACATGTATTCTGAACAGTTAAAAAGTTTTACAATCCTTACAGTTCCTAAAGCCTTTTTCTATCCAGAAATTAGCCATATACTTTTTCGCATTGCGCCTGCGCACATATAAAAAAGAACCCTTTTTTAGAGTTCTTTTTTAGTATGTACACTTATGCTTTCCTTTTATTCAATATCATAAAAATCTTTGCCAGACAAATCTTTCAAGTCGTAATCATCATTACCGCCAGTCGGCTCAAATGCATAATTCATCTCCTTATGTTCTCTGCGTTTCGGTACAGGAAGCGGGTTTTCGATATATTGGACCTTATTGTCTTCCAAATCATCATATCGGATTTCTTTCATGGAAGTATCTGGTATCGCATTGGTATCCGCCTTTACTGCTTCATTATTTTCTTTCAAGTTCGTTTTATCAGCAGCAAGCTTATCAGAAGAATTTTTTTTCGCTATATGCCTTTGACAAATCCGTCGAATGATCGAAATAACAACCACACCAAAGAAAACCGCAATACATATAATCATATTCTGCATTGTTACATCTGACAGCGTATTAATATATGCTGGAAAAAGCGCCAAAATCAGACCTCCTGCAAAACCTGCATATCTGTTTGTCACACCCTTTATCACAATATATACCAACAAGACCGTAAGGATCTGATACAAAATATTTAGATAGACACCAGCTACTGTAAAATTTCCAAAAATAAGAAATGCAAGGTATAGATTGCATATATACAGTGATCGCATCTGAAAACCATCCGCAAAAGCAGATGTCAAACTGTTCATTTCTACGGTTACTTTTGCCGCATTATAAATATCCTCACTGATATTCACCTCAGACATCAAGCGATTGACGTAATATATTCTTACAATAATTGCAATACTTGACAGGATAATCAAAAACAAACCTGTCAACCAACTTCTTTTTTTCATAATCTTCCATTCACAATCAAATGTGCGCAAGTGCCTGTTCAATATCGGCAATAATGTCGTCAGCATTTTCTAGTCCTACTGAAAACCTTATTAAATCTGGCTGAACCCCTGCCTCTATCAACTGCTCATCGTTCATCTGTCTATGTGTATGGCTTGCAGGATGAAGCACACAAGTTCTTGCGTCTGCAACATGCGTCACAATAGCTGCAAGTTTCAAATAATCCATAAATTGCACACTGACGTCCCTGCCACCTTTTAACCCAAAAGAAATTACCCCGCAGGTGCCATTGGGCATGTACTTCTGCGCAAGCTCATAGTATTTATTGCCTTTTAAACCAGGATAATTTACCCATGCAACTTTATCATTCTGCTCCAGCCACATAGCTACTTTCAATGCATTGTCACAGTGTCTTGGAACCCTCAAATGAAGTGTCTCAAGACCTATGTTGAGCAAAAAGGAATTCATCGGTGAAGGAATTGATCCCAAATCCCTCATAAGCTGCACGGTTGCCTTGGTAATATATGCTTTCTTTCCAAACTTTTCTGTGTATGTCACACCGTGATACGATTCATCTGGAGTGGTCAACCCATGAAACTTATCACCATATTTTGCCCAGTCAAAGTTACCCGAATCAACAATTACACCACCCACACACATAGCATGTCCATCCATATATTTAGTCGTAGAGTGTGTGATAATATCAACGCCATATTCAAATGGGCGACAGTTAATCGGTGTAGCAAACGTATTATCTACAATCAAAGGTACTCCATGAGCATGAGCAGCCTTCACAAATTTCTCAAAGTCAAGCACTACCAATGCCGGATTAGCAATCGACTCTGCCACTACACATTTTGTGTTTTCTTGAAATGCCTTATTTAATGTGTCCTCATCCGAATCAGGATCCACAATTGTACATTCAATTCCCATTTTTTTCATGGTGACAGTCAAAAGATTGAAAGTACCGCCATAAACAGTGGAAGAAAGAACAACATGGTCTCCCGCCTCGCAAATATTAAATACCGCGTAATAATTTGCTGCCTGTCCCGATGATGTGAGCATTGCCGCCACTCCACCTTCCAACTCACAAATCTTTTCCGCAACCATGTCATTGGTAGGATTCTGCAGTCTTGTATAAAAATAACCATCTTTTTCAAGATCAAATAACTTTCCCATCTCATCCGAAGTCTCATATTTATATGTTGTAGACTGGTAGATAGGCAATACTCTCGGTTCTCCATTCTTGGGATGCCACCCTGCCTGAATACATTTTGTCTCAATAGAATATTCACCGTTCATCATATTGTCAGCTCCTTTTTATCGTATATTGCGATATATCTTCTTGATAACGCTCATTATATCACAATATAATAATAAGAGCAATGATTTTTCAATCATTGCTCTTATTATAAAATGGGACCTATAGGGCTCGAAC
>CAMWXA010000067.1 GCA_947178035.1 uncultured Lachnospiraceae bacterium
GGTCAGATGTTTGGATTTCATTTTGAGGAGAATTTCCATTATCCTTATATATCCGGGACCGTGTCGGAGTTCTGGCGAAGATGGCATATTTCTATGCAGACGTGGTTTCGGGACTATGTGTATTTTCCGCTGGGCGGCAGCAGAGTTTCCAAGCCAAGGCTGATTCTGAATCTCTTTGTCGTGTGGCTTCTGACTGGGATGTGGCATGGTGCGAACTGGACTTTTATCGCATGGGGACTGATGTATTTTGTGATACTTACATTTGAGAAACTGACTGGGCTGAGTAAAAAAGAGTACTGGTGGGGACATCTCTACACGATGGTGCTTGTCATCATTGGCTGGGTCATCTTCCGCTCGACAGGTATGGGGACTGCATTTTTGTATATCAAAGCAATGTTTGGCATCGGCGCAAAGGGAATCATTGACAAGGCGGTATGGGCATACATTGGCCAGAACTGGATATACTTTGTATTTGCAATTATCGGCTGTGCGCCAGTCATGCCATGGATTGACAGGCAGTGGAAGAATAGCCGGGTATGGCAGATTGTGTACACTGCAGGTATTGTGGTCTGTCTGGTTGTCAGTGTGTCGTTTATCTGCAACAATGCTTACAATCCTTTTATTTACTTTAATTTTTAGTGGAGATGAAATATGAAGAACAGGGACAAATGGATAACAATAGCCTTTCTCGTCTTTATATTGACAATCCCTCTTGTGACAGTGGCAGGAAACATGCTGCCACGGCAGCAGGAAGCGGGACTTACAGACGCGGAAAAGGCGGTCTTGGAGAAGAATGGAACGTTGACGAAGGATGAGGAAAACACAGGAGTGCAGGAAGTGGCGGCACAGCAGAATATTCAGCCTAAAGAGACAGGATTTGCCGGTTTACAGAGAAGCATCAACAACTTTACAGACGGTCTGTTTGGGCGGACGAAACTGATTGCACTGAATACGGAGCTCACCTCGCTGCTGACAGGTGGAACCTATATTGAGTCGACACAGACACTCAAGGGAAAAAATAATATGTTTTTCTATAAAACCGAAAATGACGGACATCCGATATGGGATTATATGGGAATCAATCATTTTTCGGAGGAGGAGATGGCAGCAATCGCGGCAAATCTCATGGCGACAAGGGAACATCTAGAGGCTAAGGGAATCGAATTTTATACCATGTGCATTCCTAACAAGGAGATAATCTATGAGGAAAATATGCCGGACACGATTGCGAGGGTAAACAAGGTTTCGCGCGGTGAACAACTGGCTGATTATATGCTTGAGCATACAGATCTCGTCTTTGTCTATCCCAAAGACGCACTGATGGCAAACAAGGATAAAATACAGCTCTATTACAGCACAGATTCCCACAGCAACATGGTCGGCTCTTTTGTGAACATGCAGGAGTTTTTCCGCATCGTTTACGGTACACACGCAGAGATTGATTCCGTGAAATTTCGGACAGATGTCACGGATTATGCCGGAGATTTGGTAGTGATGGCGGGGCTGGACGAAAAGTACAGCATTGATACAGTGTACGCGTTTGAACCGGATTCGGCGGATAAGGCACAGTATCATGACCAGGTGTTATTGTTTGTGGGGGATTCTTTTGGAGGGTTTCTGTCACAGGTGTGTAAGGGGTATTACAGGGAAGTCTATTGGGAGGATGCGAGGGATTTTCAGTACAGCATGTTGGACCGGTACAACCCTGATGTGGTAATATGGGAACGGGCAGAGCGCTACTGCGAGGTGTTTGCAGAACCAATCTTGATCAAATGATAAAATCAGCCATAAAAATACAGAGGAAAAAGCGTATATTGATTATCAGCAGTCTTCGTTTTTTCAGAGGGGGTCAGTGTGGAAGAAAAACAGTTCAGTGCATGCATGGAACGCATGAAATCCGGCGATAAGAGTGCATTGCATGAAGTCTATGAGGCATATATCGGTTATATTTACAGGATTGTGCTTCAGACCGTATCAAACCGCGAGGATGCAGAGGATGTGACAAGTGAATTTTTTATGAAACTGTGGCGGCTTGCGGATACATATCGTGAAGGAAATGGTCACAGGGCCTGGATGGCTGCGATTGCCAGAAATATGGCAGTAGACCTTCTGCGAAAGTCAAAGCGTGTAGTGCTGACAGAGGATTTTGCGGACACAATGATAGAAAATGCTTCGGATGATTCGATAGAAGAGGAAGTGATCGCCGATATGAGTCTGCAGCAGGCACTTGACATGCTCAAACCAAAGGAGCGCGAGGTTGTACATCTAAAGATTATGGGAGATATGACTTTCCAGGAAATAGCAGATATTCTTAAAATTCCACTTGGGACAGTGACCTGGCGTTATCAGAATGCGATTCAGAAGTTAAGGAGATGCGGTTATGAGTAAAGACTTGGAAAGAGAATACAGGGCATTTGTGAATAGCGAAGTGCCGGATCTGTGGGCTCGTATCGAGGCGGGGCTGGAGGACAAAAAGACGGTCGCTGAAGCAGCTGAGACAGATTTACACATAACGGATTTTCAGGCAGCAGATTCTCAAATGGAAATTAGACGTGGCAAAAGGGTGCATTTTAAGGCTTGGGGAGGTTTGGCGGCAGCATGTGTGTGTATGCTGCTGATTATACCAGCCATGACAAGGGCTGTTGAAATGGCTGGCGGCAGCAGCTTCAGCAATTCGCCCCCCAATTATACAGCACAGGATAACTCTGCACCACAGGCAGCTGAAGAGTCCTGTGAGAAGGCAGAAGACGCCAGGCAGGAGTCAGCATATGAGGCCGTAAACAATGCGGCGGCAGAGGAGAATGGTATGGGCAGCAGTGTAATAACATCTGATGATACAGCGGCAGGGGAGGAACAGGAATCATACAGTTTTCATGCTACAGTCGAAATTCTTGATACAGATGTCCATATGGACAGTGGAATTCTGTATACAGCAAAAGTGATTGTATCTGAGAACCCCGACATACAGGTTGACAGCGAGATAAAAATAGTTAGCACTGCAGTGGAAGCGGCTCTGGAAAATTCACAGACGTATGATTTAATACTTTGTGAAGAACATTCCGATGATTCTGGTCTGGAGAGAGCGTACATTTTAATAGATAATATGTGTGCGCAGTAGTACTAGTGCTCCATCCAGACAGAAATTAGAGTTGTGGGCCGCATGGTTCGTACCAGTGCTAGGCAAAATTTCGACGGCGATGCGGTGGCATCGTCTAGAAATTTTAACGACGCAATGGTGCGAAACAGGTGGTTCACGATTCTAATTTCTGGCCGGATGGAGTACTAGATATAACTTGTGAATATTTATGTAAAAAGAGAGAAACAATAGGAATATGTACTTTGGAAGCTTCAGATTGGGAAAGAATCTTTCAGTGGTACAGGATTAGGAAAGGGAGGAAAACTCTTATGAAGAAAAAAACAATTGTCAATAAAATAGGAATGATCGCTGTGGTGGTGATGCTTTCTACGGCTATGCTGACCGGGTGCGGCAAGAGCGGGGATCGAAATTCAGACGAGGTATCGACTGAGGAAAATGCGGATACTGCAGGGATGGTGCATCTGAACAGTGCAGATGAAGTATCTGCTTTTTTCGATGAAGTATACGGGGGAGTGGCAGAGGATCTGCTCCCTATGAATGTCATGATGACAGAACTTGATATGGGGGATGCGGACATGTTGTCGTATCATGCAGGTCTGACAGACCTGGACGGCATTGAGGGTGTGTATCTGTCCGAGTCAATGATATCCTCGACAGCCTACAGTGCTGTATACATCAGAACGTCGGATGAGGCGGACGCAGAGAGTATTCGTCAGCAGCTCATGGACAATATCGATCCTGCAAAGTGGATTTGTGTTACCGCTGAGCAGGAATATGCGGTGATTCTTGGCAATGATATCTTTTTTGTGATGGGACCACAGGATACCGCATCAGAGGTGCTGGCAAAGGCGATTGCAGCTGCGGAGTCAAGAAATATGAAAGTTTCTGATAAGCTCGAGAAATCAAACCCCATTTAAGGAACATATTAGGAGAGGCGGATATGCTTTTTTCCAGTATTACATTTTTATATTTTTTTCTGCCAGCCACCATTTTTCTGTATTTTGCGTCACCACAAAAGGGCAGGAATTTCGTGCTTTTTGTGGTGTCACTGCTGTTTTATGCATGGGGAGAGCCAGTGTATGTGCTGCTGATGCTTGTACAGATTGCGGTTTCCTATGCGCTTTTGTGGCTGGTGGACAGATTCAGGGGGCAGAGAGCAGCCGGAATATTCTATATTCTGTCTGTTCTTTTGCCGTTTGCGGCATTGTTTTACTTTAAATATTTTAACTTTTTTATGGATACGGTGTTTGGGATAAAAACAAAAGCGATCGCGCTTCCAATTGGCATTTCTTTTTACACCTTTCAAATCGTAAGCTACTGTGTCGATGTGTATCATAATCGGGTGGCCCTGCAGAAAAATATTGTCACTTATGCGGCGTATGTGACACTTTTTCCTCAGCTGGTGGCAGGGCCAATCGTGCGATACAGTGAGATTGAGCAGACATTGACGCACGGGGCAGACTTTTCGGATGTGCGTGTGCATTTTGGCAGTGGTATAGTGCGTTTTGTGGCAGGACTTGGGAAAAAAGTGCTGATCGCCAATGTGGTCGGTGAGTTTGTCGCGGAGACTGCAGCGCTTGGGCAGCGGAATCTGCTTCTTTCCTGGGCGTATGCGATTGCGGTGTCACTTCAGATTTATTTTGATTTTTCCGGTTATTCTGATATGGCGATTGGCCTGGGCGGGATGCTGGGATTTCATTTCCCGGAGAATTTCAGATATCCTTTTATCTCCAGGAGCGTGAGTGAGTTCTGGAGGAGGTGGCATATCACGCTCGGTGCCTGGTTTCGGGATTATGTCTATATTCCTATGGGCGGCAGTCGCGTGTGTGTGTCAAGGTGGATTGGGAATGTCCTGGTTGTCTGGCTCTTTACGGGACTATGGCATGGGGCAGGATGGAATTTTATTGTGTGGGGACTTTTGTTTGCAGTGCTTCTTGTCTTTGAAAAAGGCGTTAGCAAATTGTATAATCAAAAAAGGTTTTTGCCGGAAACAGCGCTGAATGGGATAAGGCATGTGTATGTTGCCATGGTCGTATTGGTGAGTTTTCTGGTATTTCACAACGATAGTCTGTCGGGAGCCCTGGCGGATATACAGGCGCTTTTTTCCTGCGGAAGCCGCATTGCCCATGACATGGGGGATGCACAGACAGTGGTGTTTTCGTATCTTGTGAGAAACCGGGTGGTGATTCTCTGTGCAGGTCTGCTTGGCGCAACGCCGATTCCGATGCGGGTCTGGACAGAGCTGAGGAGGAGGATGCAGACCAGCAGGACAGGCGGCAGAATGATTCTCATAACGAGAGGTATTTTGACGATAGGGCTGTTGGTGTTGTGTACAGCGTATCTGATTGATGGTTCTTTTAACCCGTTTTTGTATTTTCGGTTTTGAGCTTCAAGACTTGTACAGGAGGTGGTTTTTATGAAGTGCGGCAGGTGGAGACTGTGTATTGTGATTTGCAGCTTTCTTTGCTGTCTGTCAGGTATGACTGTGATATGGACTGTCAATTCTGAGGAGACCGTGTCGAGATCGGAGCGCAGACGGCTGGCAGAGGCGCCTGCGCTGACCTGGGAGAACATGATGGATAAATCCTTCATGGACGATACGGAGAAGTATTTACTGGATCACTTTCCATTTCGTGATGAATTTCGGCGCGTCAAGGCGTATTTTGCCTACGATGTGCTGCGGCAGAAGGAGAACAATGAGATTTATATAGCGGACGGACATGCTGCAAAGCTGGAGTATCCGCTGAATGAGGCATCCGTGAAGCGTCTTGCAGCTAAGATGACAGGGCTTTGGCAGCAGTATTTTCCAGAGCGGAAGTTGTGGTATGCGATCGTGCCAGACAAGAATTATTTCCTGGCAGAAAAAAACGGGTATCCATCGATCGACTATGAACAAATGATCAGTTTATTGTCGCAGGAGCTTGCGAAAAACACCGATTGCTGCTATATTGATATTATTTCTGATCTGACAATTGACGATTATTACCATACGGACACGCACTGGCGGCAGGAGCGGATTTTGGATGTGGCACATCATATCGCGGATGCGATGGGGATGGGCGGTTCTTTGCGTTTTTCAAAGGGAAATCCAGTCGGTTTTACAGAGCATGTGATCAAAGAGTTTTATGGGGTATATTACGGGCAGGCGGCGCTCCCGATGGAGCCGGACACGATCGTGTATCTGACTGATGAGGTGATTGACGCGGCGTATGTATGGAGTCTTGAGGATAACATGCAGGCCGGGAAAAACGATGGAAAGATTGTTTGGCCGGATGAGGCGGGAGCAGTGTTAAAGCCGGTATATCAGATAGAAAAGATCGAGGATGAGAAGAGTCTTGACAAGTATGATGTGTTTGTGGGTGGGGCATCATCACTGCAGATCATCAAGAGTCCGGATGCGGTTACAGACAGGAAATTGATTATTTTCAGGGATTCTTACACAAGCAGTCTTGCGCCGCTGCTGTTGGGGGCGTATGAGGAGATTACCCTGATTGACTTGCGCTATATTGATTCTGCGCGAATCGGCGGGTATGTGGACTTTGACGATGCTGATATATTGTTTTTATATAATACATCAATTGTCAACCATGCGGAGATGTTGAAGTAAAGAACTTTCCGGAATGCGAATTGCGGCAGCAGGGGAGTACCAGGCGCAAATTGATAAGGGACATTCAATTGGAATTGTAGAAGGGAGTTATTTTATGGCGAAAACTAAGTTTTATGCGGTTAAAATTGGAAAGGTGCCAGGAATATACAACACATGGAGCGAATGTGAAGAGCAGGTAAAGGGATTCCCTGGTGCAGTTTATAAGTCCTATGCCACATTGGACGAAGCGGAACATTTTATGTCGGATGGCGGCAGCAAAAAAACTGCTTCAGATAGTAAAACTTTGACAGAAAACGCAGTTTCAACAGAAGAATTTAACTTAATGGTAAATGACAGAATTGCTTCATTGAAAGAAGATGAAGTGATTGCTTTTGTTGACGGCAGTTATAATGCGGAGGAAGAAAAATCAGCATTTGGAGCAATTATCATTAGTTCTGGTGGAAATAGGGACACGCTATACAAAGCATTTACAAAAAACCTGGGAGAAGATTTTATTGCTCTGCGAAATGTTGCTGCAGAGCTTGAGGGTGTAAAAGAAGCGGTCAATTGGTCGATTACATATAAAATGAGAAAATTGACAGTTTATTACGACTATGAAGGCATTGAAAAATGGGCAACAGGTGAGTGGAAAGCAAAGAAAGATTTGACCAAAAAATATGTTTCATTTATTCAGCAGAAGAAGCAGAATATAACCTTAGAATTTGTAAAAGTTTTGGCGCATTCGGGAATTGAACTGAATGAAGAAGTCGATGCATTGGCAAAAAATGCGTTATTGGCGAAAGGATATAAAACTTATAATGATGGTTCTGTGTATTTTGTTGGCTATGGTTTGGAGGACTGGAAGTCAATCGTGCACACAATCAATGAAGAAAATGAGGGGCTGTCGGAAAAAGATATAGCAGAAGTTGAACTGCACACAGAAAATATGGGATCAAGAAATAAGATAACAATTCTTCAGGATAAAAACAAGGTAGTGGTTAATTGTTATTCAGATTCGAAATCATATGTGCAGGGAAAGCAGACAGTGCTTTTTCAAAAAGTAATCGCCACGGCCATAGAATTACTGCAGACTGGCCAAAGTGTGATTGAGACATTAAACAGTTACCATGCTCTGACAATATCGAAAGCGGAGGTGGAAAATAGGTTTGAGCAGCTGCTGCCGCATTACAGACAAGAAAGTGAAAAACATTATGTTAACTTATTGTCATCGGTATATAATACAATGGTGATAGGGTATATGCCTGATTACACTTGCTTAGTGACATCTGTTTTTAGGGCGTATGAGTTTTACCTTCATAGAATATTGGGAGATGTTATGGGGCTGGATACAGAAACCGATAAAGGAGCGAACAACTTTGCGTATTTTTCCCAAAATAGTATTGGTCTGTATGAATGCAGCAGCAAAGAAGTGAGAAAGCTGAATGGAAAACAGTTAGATTACTTAAACAGATTATATACACAATACAATCATGTTCGTCATCCGTACTCTCACTGGTCTGCAAGCGATAGGGACACGGCTGTAATTGCAGACTGTTCCGAAGCAATCGGGATAATAATGGATGGATTAAAGGTGATCGATCAATATTATATACTTTTTTAAAATAACAAACAAAAGTTCCGAAAATATCTTCTTTTCTCTGTACAAATCTGAGGCTGTGTGCTATAATCATAAGTACTTTTTGAGTTGTTGAATCCATGTTCGTTTTACTACGATTATTGACGATGCAAAAATGAAATTGGTAAACAAAATTCGTCGAAACCCCATTTTTCAGAAAACAGGAAATGTGGCTCGACGAATTTCAGGCCAATCGAATGGAACATTCGCAAAGTGAATGTTCCATTCACTTTGGATTTACGGAGGTGATTTTGTCCTATGTTGTTCAAACTGCACAGTGAATACCAGCCCACAGGCGACCAGCCGGAGGCCATCGCGGAGCTTGTGAAGGGCTTTCAGGAAGGCAACCAGTTCCAGACTTTACTGGGCGTGACGGGTTCCGGCAAGACCTTCACGATGGCAAATATCATACAGGCGCTGCAGAAGCCCACTTTGGTGATAGCGCACAATAAAACTCTCGCTGCACAGCTGTACGGCGAGTTCAAAGAATTTTTTCCAGAAAATGCGGTAGAATACTTTGTGTCCTACTATGATTATTACCAGCCGGAGGCGTATATCCCCTCTTCGGACACCTATATCGCGAAGGACTCCGCAGTAAACGACGAGATTGACAAGCTGAGATTATCCGCAACAGCATCTTTGACAGAGCGCCGGGATGTGGTGGTTGTGGCCAGCGTTTCTTGTATCTATGGTCTGGGAAGCCCCGATGAGTATCAGGGAATGATGCTTTCCCTGCGGCCAGGCATGACAAAGGATAGAGATGAAGTTATCCGTGCCCTGATCGAGATGCAGTATGACCGGAATGACATGGAGCTTGACAGAGGACGTTTCCGGGTGCACGGCGATGTGGTAGACATTCATCCGGCACAGGGAGGTGATTACTGGATTCGGGTAGAGTTTTTCGGCGATGAGGTCGATCGGATTGCGGAGGTCGATCCAGTTACAAACAAGGTCAATGCAACATTGGAGCACACCACGATTTTTCCGGCATCGCACTATGTTGTCGCACCTGAACGGATAGCCAAGGCATGCGATGCCATTGAGGCAGAGATGAAGGAGCGCGTGCGCTATTTTAAGAGTGAGGACAAGCTTTTGGAGGCACAGCGCATATCGGAGCGGACAAACTTTGATATTGAGATGCTTCGAGAGACTGGATTTTGCTCTGGAATTGAGAACTATTCAAGGCATTTGAACGGGACGAAAGAGGGAGAACCGCCGTATTGTCTGATGGATTTCTTTACAGAAGATTTTCTTATTATCATTGATGAGTCACATATGACGATTCCGCAGATTCGCGGAATGTATGCTGGTGACCGCTCCCGAAAAAATACACTTGTTGAGTATGGTTTTCGTCTTCCGTCAGCACTGGACAACAGACCACTCCGTTTTGATGAGTTTGAGGAGAAAATCGACCAGATGCTTTTTGTGTCTGCTACGCCCAATGAATACGAAAAACAGCATGAGCTGCTGCGCGCGGAGCAGATTATCAGACCGACAGGACTTCTTGACCCGGAGATTGAGATCCACCCTGTGGAGGGACAGATTGACGATTTGATTGCAAGAATTAATGCGGAGACAGAAAAGCACAACAAAGTGCTGGTGACAACACTGACAAAGCGTATGGCGGAGGATTTGACAAAATATATGTCCGAGGTGGGGATTCGTGTAAAGTATCTGCACTCGGATATCGATACTTTGGAGCGTGCTGAGATCATTCGCGATATGCGTCTTGATGTGTTTGATGTACTTGTCGGAATCAATCTGCTGCGCGAGGGACTCGACATTCCTGAAATATCGCTTGTGGCGATTCTTGATGCGGACAAAGAAGGATTTTTGCGCGCATCGACTTCCTTGATACAGACAGTTGGACGAGCTGCGAGAAATGCGGAGGGGCATGTCGTTATGTATGCCGATACGATCACGGATTCCATGCAGGTGACGCTGGACGAGACAGCGAGAAGGCGTGCTATTCAGCAGAAATACAATGAAGAACACGGCATCACCCCGCAGACGATTAGGAAAGCAGTGCGGGATTTGATCAGTATTTCGAAGGCAGTGGCGAAGGAAGAGCAGAAGTTTGCTAAAGATCCTGAATCCATGAATGAGAAGGAATTGAAGAAGCTGATTGATACGGTCGAGAAAAATATGCGCAAAGCGGCAGCAGATCTCAACTTTGAGGCGGCGATGGAGCTGCGCGACAAGATGATGGAACTGAAAAAGCAGCTGCAGGAGTTGACAGGCGGACTTTGATGATTATAGAGACATCACATCGGTGCAGGAAGAAGGAAGGGTATATCCTGCCTGATAATATCATTAGAAAGGTATGGTACAAAAATGGACAGAGAACAACTGAAAATGCTTCCCAAGGGAGAAGTGATCAAGATTCGCGGGGCAAATGAACACAATCTGAAAAATATTGATTTGGACATTCCCAGAAATAAATTTGTTGTGTTGACAGGATTGTCCGGTTCTGGCAAGTCCTCCCTGGCATTTGACACGATCTACGCAGAGGGGCAGAGGCGGTATATGGAGTCGCTGTCCTCCTATGCCAGACAGTTTTTAGGCCAGATGGAAAAGCCAAATGTGGAGCGCATAGAGGGCTTGTCCCCAGCTATCTCGATCGACCAGAAGTCCACCAACCGGAATCCGCGTTCGACTGTTGGCACTGTGACAGAAATCTATGATTATTTTAGGTTGTTGTATGCGCGTATTGGGATACCGCACTGCCCAAACTGCGGCCGGGAGATCAGGCGTCAGACAGTTGACCA
Organism: uncultured Lachnospiraceae bacterium; assembly: GCA_947178035.1. Lineage (GTDB taxonomy): Bacteria > Bacillota > Clostridia > Lachnospirales > Lachnospiraceae > COE1. The sequence goes on from CAMWXA010000067.1 coordinate 11,088, forward strand.
GATGGTAGATCAGATCATGGAGCTGCCGCAGGGCACAAAACTCCAGCTTCTTGCGCCAGTGGTGCGCGGCAGGAAGGGTGAGCACGTCAAGCTGCTTGACCGCGCTAAAAAGAGCGGCTATGTGCGTGCCCGCATCGACGGAAATCTCTATGATTTGTCCGAGGAGATCAAACTCGAGAAAAATATCAAGCACAATATTGAGATTATCGTGGACCGAATTGCTGTAAAAGAAGGCATAGAGCGGAGACTGACAGATTCCATCGAGAATGTCATGGCACTCTCCGACGGACTGTTGATGGTTGATGTGATTGACGGCGAGATGATGAACTTCTCCGACAGCTTTGCATGTCCTGACTGCAATATCAGCATTGATGAGGTGGAGCCAAGAAGTTTTTCCTTTAACAATCCATTTGGCGCCTGTCCAGAGTGTTTCGGGCTCGGTTACAAGATGGAGTTCAATATTGATCTGATCATACCAGACAGAAGTCTCAGCATCAACCAAGGTGCAATTACTGTTATGGGATGGCAGTCATGTGCAGACAAAGGAAGCTTTACGAATGCAATTTTGCAGGCCTTGTGTAAAGAGTATCACTTTTCCCTTGACACACCGTTTGAGGCGTTATCAGATGAGATAAAGGATGTGCTTGTTAATGGAACAAAAGGGAAGGAAGTGGCCGTACATTACAAGGGACAGCGCGGAGAGGGTGTTTATCCTGTGGCCTTTGAGGGATTGCTCAAGAATGTGGAGCGCAGATATAGGGAGACAGCTTCTGAAAGTATCAAGCAGGAGTATGAGACGTTTATGCGCATCACACCCTGTAAGGAGTGTGGCGGAAGGCGTCTGAAAAAAAGTTCGTTGGCGGTGACAGTCTGCGAGAAAAATATTTACGAGATTACTTCCATGTCAATCACAAATCTTTACAGTTTTCTGGACACGATGGAGTTGACGAAACAACAGCAGTTGATCGGCAAGCGCATCTTGAAAGAGATCCGCGCGCGCGTAGGGTTTCTTGCAAGTGTCGGTCTGGAATATCTGTGTTTGTCAAGAGGAACAGCGTCCCTGTCGGGAGGGGAGGCACAGCGCATCAGACTGGCAACACAGATTGGTTCCGGGCTTGTCGGCGTATGCTATATTTTGGATGAGCCGAGTATTGGTCTGCATCAGAGGGATAATGACAAACTGTTGTCGGCTTTGCGGAATCTGCAGGGACTTGGAAATACACTTATCGTTGTGGAACATGACGAGGATACCATGCTGGCGGCAGATCATGTGATTGATATCGGCCCTGGTGCCGGGGAGCACGGAGGAGAAGTGATCGCGCAGGGAACAGCCCAGGAGATCATGCAGGATCCAAAGTCCATTACAGGACAGTATCTGAGCGGAAAAATACAGATTCCAGTTCCGGAGAGCAGGAGAAAGCCAACTGGCTGGCTTATGGTAAAGGGAGCAGCAGAGAATAACCTCAAAAATATAGATGTGAAGTTTCCGCTCGGCGTGTTTACCTGTGTAACAGGTGTGTCGGGTTCTGGAAAATCCTCGTTGGTAAATGAAATTTTGTACAAATATTTGGCAAAAAAATTAAACAGAGCGCGCACGATACCAGGAAAATTCAAGAAAATAGAAGGGGTGGAGCAGCTAGACAAAGTGATCGCTATTGACCAGTCGCCGATCGGCAGGACACCGCGGTCAAATCCTGCTACTTACACAGGCGTGTTTGACCAGATCAGGGATCTGTTTGCCTCGACGGTGGACGCAAAGGCGAAAGGATACAGTAAAGGGCGTTTCAGCTTCAATGTGAAGGGGGGACGATGCGAGGCGTGCGGCGGTGATGGCATTATCAAAATCGAGATGCATTTTCTGCCGGATGTGTATGTGCCCTGTGAGGTCTGTCAGGGAAAACGCTACAATAGAGAGACACTCGATGTAAAATATAAAGGAAAGAGCATTTATGATGTTCTGGATATGACAGTTGAGGAGGCAATGACATTTTTTGATCCAGTTCCTTCTATTAAAAGAAAGATTGAGACATTGTATGATGTGGGACTCTCCTATATCAAGCTGGGACAGCCTTCGACGACACTTTCGGGCGGTGAAGCGCAGCGCATCAAGCTTGCGACGGAACTAAGCCGCAGAAGTACAGGGAAGACAATCTACATTTTGGACGAGCCGACGACAGGTCTTCACTTTGCGGACGTGCATAAACTTGTTGAGATTTTGCAGCGGCTTGCGGAGGGAGGCAACACGGTGATTGTCATTGAGCACAATCTTGATGTAATCAAGACAGCAGACTATATCATTGACATTGGACCAGAGGGCGGAGATGGCGGTGGTACAGTGATCGCAGAGGGGATACCAGAGCACATTGCTGCGTGTCAACATTCTTACACAGGATTTTATGTAAAAAAAATGCTGGACAGGGCAAAAAAGACAAAAAATGAATAAGCAAATGGCAGCGTTTTCCCGATAGACAGGAATTTCCAATAAAGGACTTCCGAAATTAAGTGTCTAAGGTTTGACATTTTGCAAATTTGTGATAGAATTGTAACATAGTTGTAATAGTTCGGAATAGAATGTCGCAGTGACTGCATAGTATGATAGAAGACGAAGGCAGGCAGATTTTGAACAATTACATAAATTGATACAATCATTTTTTTGCAGAACGGAGATTTTTATGAAACAGCAAAAACACAAGCGCAGGGAATCTTTTTCGCTTCTTCTTGTCTCCAACACAGGAAAAGATACCAGACAGTTTCATTTTACGCTCAGGACATTGCGTGTCATCATTGTTTTGATGTTGCTAATCTGTATCACGTTTGCGTGGAATATCTATCGGTCAGGAACGCATTACAAGAACGAGGCGGAGCTTCGGAGAAAGCTGACAGAAAGCGAGCAGCAATTGAAGCGGTTAGAGAGCGAAAAAGAGACGTTAAGTGCCCAGAATGCTGCCCTTGCAGAAGAGAATGAATTATACAGACAGGCTGAAAACGTAAAATCTGAAATGGCAGAGACAGCTGGGACAGAAGAAAATACAGAGAATGAAGTAGTAAAGGATACTTCCATACCAAGTCAATACCCTTGCACCTCAGGAGGGCTTTTGAAAGAGTCCTATTCGGAGGAACATCCGTATATCTCGATCAGTGCACAGGCAGAGGATCACATTATTGCAGCAGGAGATGGAACAGTTACCTCGGTCGGTTCTGATGATACATATCCAATTGTTATCGAAATTGACCATGGGAATGGTTACAGATCACGATATATGTGTCAGCAGGAAGCGAATGTGCAGGCAGAGACAGGGCAGCAGGTGCAGATTCGGGACACATTGATAATTATTAACGGAAACGATACACAGTTTGACTATCAGGTTATTTACGGGGACCAGGTGATTGATCCGCCGCTGGTACTGGAAGCAAAAGGTTAAAAGGAGGAAAACATGTTAGGAAAGGGAAAAAGATCTGCGTATGCAGATGATGGACGAGAGAAGGTCAGTACGGTGATCGGAAAGGAGACTACCTTTGATGGTGATTTGACTTCAGCGGAAACCATTCGGATAGATGGTATCATCAATGGGAATTGTACCTGTGAGAAGAAATTAATTCTCAGCGCAGACGGACAGGTGAAAGGGAATATTTCAGCACAGAGTGTCATCATCTCTGGAAGAGTGGACGGAGATATCACCGTGCAGGGAAAATTGGAGTTGCTGGCTCCCGGCAAGCTTGAAGGAAATATCATAGCAGGTTCCCTTGTCATCGATGAGGGAGCAGCATTTGACGGAAGATGTACAATGTCATCAGCTGCTTCAGCAAGCATATATGATGAATATTCCGAT
>CAMWXA010000068.1 GCA_947178035.1 uncultured Lachnospiraceae bacterium
CTTCTATGTAATTTCTCGTCTCTGTCACATCATAGATCAGGACAACATAGCCTTTGTTCTTCCCAAACTTATCCAGAATCTGTTCCACATGCCCCTGATAAAAATAGCCATTCAGACAAAATTCTCTCTTCGTGCCCGCTCCAAGCATCTCTTTCGGGAAATCCGCCAGTGTCTCAATCCTTTTTCCAATTGCGCGGCTGCTCAAATCTGTAAAAATCCCGGCTGCTGCCGGATTATAATTGGTAATCCGTCTCTGTTCATCAAGTGCAATCACACCGTCACTCATGCTGTTCAGCAGTATCCCGAAAGCCAGACTGCTGAAATCATACACCTTCCTAATCCAGATTAAAATAACCACGCCCGAGAGCACAAGTCCCAAGATGACGGGAGTCGGATCATATACCTGTGTCCATTTCAGAGTATAAGCATAAAGAGCCACTACTGGCAGAAACGAGAGTACAAGAATCAGCCTGCATCTTCTGTCCGCGGCATATTCCGGTTTTTCGGCACAGGCATGAAGCAGGGCATACAGGGACATGATATACGGCACAGCGGTTCCACAAACCATAAAAATCCAATAACCTGGTCCGTAGTCCAGTCTCAGACAGCCTCCATATCTGTTTCCATTTTCTATCCATTCGATATTGCGATAATATAAGTTGTGCAAGTCACATGTGAAAACAAGACCAAAAATAAAGACATCAACTACTTTTAAGACCCCTAAAATCCTTTTCGGCGTCTTTTCACAGCAGTAACTGAATATGAAATAGCAATAACTGACTGGAATTGTCAGTGAACCAAGATACTGAATCTTGACAGCAACAAGGGCGGCCTCCAGCGTAGGCGCAGTCAGTTCCAGCAGATATCCTATGTTCTGTATCAGTGAACCGATCAAAAAATACTGCATGAGCTTCTGCTCCCGTGATCCATCGCCCCTGAGCAGAAGCATCAATGCAAAAACAATTGTACCAATACCAAAGATTTCAATTCCCAAAAACACAACACTCATAATACGATATCACCACATACAAAGATTATTCCTTTCCCCTGTTCACGCCCATCTGCTTTTGGCACAATTTATGCATTGAAGGCATAAACAGCAGCATTTACAGTACTTCCTCCTTAATCCTCTCCTGAAATCTCCCATTCCCAACTTCATATATTTTATCACATTTCCTGATTGTACTCAGTCTGTGTGCTATCACAATCAGCGTCCTTGTTCCATGCAGCCCGTCAATCGCCTCCATCACTTCCTTCTCCGTCTCATTGTCAAGCGCTGATGTCGCCTCATCCAATACCAATATGCTGGGATTACGGTAAAGTGCCCTCGCAATACCAATACGCTGTCTTTGCCCACCGGAAAGCTTCACCCCCCTGTCCCCGATCATCGTGTTCAGCCCGTCTGGCAGAGCGTGTACGAAAGTATCAAGCTGCGCTTCCTGCAGTACTTTCTCGATCGCGGTATCATCAATCTCCGACTCCGGTATTCCAAAAGCAATATTGGCGCGTATGCTATCATCCATAAGATAGATTGTCTGCGGAATATAGCCGACCTGTTCATGCCATGATGCCATACATGTTTTAATGTCTTTTTCATCTATCGTTATACAGCCCTCCTGCGGATCAAGTATTCCAAGTATCAGATCCGCGGCTGTTGTCTTCCCAGCCCCTGATGCTCCGATGAACGCAGTTGATGTGTTTTTCTTAATTTCTAAGCTGGCATTTTTTAATATCCACCGTTCAGACTCCGGATAGCGAAACGAAACTTTATTCAAATGGATCGCATCGTCGAAAGAAGCATTCGCTCTCCCGCCATCGCCGACAGTCCTTTGCGCCACAAGCTGCTCAATCTCCCTCAAATCCCTGTAAACAGAATCGATCGCCGGTTTGTTAAACATCATCCCGCTGATGTAGCCGGTTATCTTGTTAAAAGAAGGAAGCATTCGAAACGCTGCAACCGCAAATACGGACAAAGTCGTGACAAAAGAAGCAATATCGCTCTTCACCACCACGATTTTTATAATCATGGCTATCATCAGGCTGCATATGCACACAGTCTCCATGGCCGGCTTGGGCAGATATGTCAGTATGGACTGCTGCCGCTGTATCCGCGCACAATCCTTATAATTCTGATCATAGTTTGCTATGAAAAAATTTTCCTTGTTCGCAACTTTGATCTCTTTAATACCTGAAAAAGCCTGAAATAGCCACTTTGTGACCTGGACATTTGCCTGTCTGCTCTCCTCACCAATCCTGACCAGGACCTTTCTAAAAAATACCGTAAAAAATCCCATGAACAAAAACAGAAGCGACGCCACTGCCAGTGTGGACACCCAGTCCTGGACAAGCAAAAATATGACAAGCACCACACTCACGCTAAACTCTGCCAGAAACTGCAGCACATTGAGCGCCACTGTAAAAAAACCGTTGACATCACTTGTGATGTTCCTCTGAAACTCCGCTACATTCTTGGACACGTGAAAAAGATAATCCTGCTGCATATAGCTCTTCATCATCCGCACAGACAAACGCTGCTGATTGTTGTAGATAAACCGGTACTGCAAACTGTACATCATCGTCACATATACATTTTTTAAGATATAGATGACAATCAGAACAACTGCAAGAAATACAAGCATCTGATTGGCATCCGTAATCCCTGTGTATTGACTGATCAACACGAAATACCACTTCTCACCGATCTTATCCGGCTCCATGGCAACATTGATTAACGGCATGACAGCCGACACGCCCAAAAGCTCTACAAAAGCTCCAATCAGTATGACAATAAGCAGTATCCCCAGGTTCAATTTCTGTCTTCTGTCCAAAACGTAGTTGATTTTCTTAACCATTACCCCAACCCTTCCATGCAGAGCGCACCTCAATCCGGCTTATAGAACTGTACAATCTCTGCCGCTGTCCTTGGCCGCTTTTTCATATATGCATCGTAATCCTTAAAATAATGCCCCATATCCCACGCCTGATATCCCTTTTTGTGCAAATCACAGGCAAGAACCTTTGCCGTTGGTCCAAGCACAATACACACCAGTCGCTTTTTGCTTGTTTTAAGGATTTCCCGCAGCAGTCTGTCGTACTCCGAATAGGCATTCATGCTCGGCGCTGTCACAAATTCCACCGACTTGCAGACATCATACGCCTGATACGCAAGCTTGTCGAGAACTCCCTCACCGCACACAATTGTCACATGCCTGTCCTCTAACAGCTTCTGCATCCGCTGATAATATTTCTTAAAGTCATATTTCTCATATGTCTGATATACCTGTGTGATACATGTATCCACATAGCTCATATCTTTGCTGCAGTTTTTACACAGAAATCTTCTCTGTACTGCAAGCGACCTTGCAAATTTTGCCGTAAAATCGTTCAAATGCTTTACCGGATGCATATAGTAATAAGGCAGTCCGATCTTTAGTCCGTCAATATTTGTTCTTAACAGCTTTCTGAGACGTTTTGCAAGTTTGGGATCGTATTCCTGAAAAGGAATGGAACTTCCCTGCATCAGCGCAATCTCACCATCTCCAAAACGCAGAAAGCTGATCTTTTCCTTTTCCAGCAGGGTAAGTGTCTCGTCTGTATTTAAAATTTTGAGTTTCTCTGCATATCCGCCCTTTTCGTACTTTTTCCGCTCAAAATGTCTGTCTACACGTTTGGGAAGTTTTATAAGTTTATTGGCAAATTCCTTCGCCTTCTTTTTCTTCAGACGATATTGTGAATATCCTTGCGCTTCCTTTCGCAATATAAAATATTCTGCTCCCACATGGATAACACTGTTGTCCATCGCGGCAATTTTATCAATATCAAGGGTGTTGTCCTCGTCGTTGTAGAGTTTGTCCAATGAATCGATGTCTGTGAGCATGCTGTCGTCAAAACCGTTCTGATGCGTCTCCTGCACCCTGTTTACCGTTATGACAATGGCACAGCCCGATCGCCTGTTGGATGCCATATTGGGGCGCGGGATACGTTCTTTTCTGTTGTCAGGTGTTATCATTGCCTCATAATAATTGGGATTCTTGATGGCATTCTCCTCCTCCATCGTCATCCGGACCACATCCTCCCTGCGATACAGGGTACAGTCGAGCTCCCACGGGTAATTGTAGTGTTGATATGCGCAATCCCATTTCCACTCAAGCACTGCCTCATTTGATGAAAGATTTTCTGGCACAGGCTGTATGTTTTCACCCAGGCGCATACTAAAGCCAAAAACCTGGGCATTCTCTTGCAAATATTCACTTGCTTCTTGCAGACTAAACTTGTCCGTAAACACAACATCATCGCAGCCAAACATAATATAATCGCACGCGCCTGATACTATCTGCTTCAAGTCATCCTCAAACCTGCTTTCTTTCATCCACTTTACCTGCGGAAAACTCCGCATCAGTTTCTCATATCTGATCTGTGCCATCTCGCAGTAGAGCACTGTGACCATTTCCTGTCTTGCGTCGGAGAACTGGAAAAGGCTCTCCAGATACGCGTGCATCTGCATAGGGCGGCCCTTGGAGAATACGATGATTGATATCTGATTCTGCCTCACTGAGTCCATTGGTTTATTATCCTTTCAGCCAGCTTGATTTCTATCGGAGACGTTTTCATTCCCGATATACAAATTATCTATCCACTGCAATGCTTTTTCATCTGCCTGAAACGCACTCACATTGCCGTACTGTTTTCAGTCAGCTTCTCTTTCCAGTTGAGTATCGCATACCCTGCCTGATTCCTGTATCTGCCACCCAGCCGTATCATATCCCGGAATTCTCCCTCCAGGTCAAAACCACAATTCTCATAAAGTTTTCTGGCTGCTATATTGTCAGAGAGTACTGTTAAATATATCCTATGAAGCCCTAAATCATTAAATGCATACTTTAATATCTCCATCGTCGCACGCGCTGCGATTCCTGTACCATGCGCTTTTTTCCGTGTCACAATAGCATACTCTGCATTGTGATCTATTTCCGAAATGTGTTTCAAGCTGACTGTCCCCAGATACTCATCCTTATCATCTGTTATTGCAAAATGCTGATTGTCCTCATCAAAACTATATTTTATAAATTTTTTTACTTTTTCAGGCGTCATACTGGCGAATGGGCAGCGAAAATAACAAGTTATTGTCTCATCCCGCATCCACTCGAGCATAAACGGCACATCCTTTTCTTCCAATCTGCGCAACATTCTACATCATACCTCCCCTGTCGTTTTCTTCCGCATCACATCCAGATACATATCATAATCACGGATATATTCCTCCGCATCATAGTGTTCGCTTGCAAGACACAGCAGCACCGAATCTCCGGAAAAGCCGTACATGTCCTTCCAAACCAGCCGCGGCAGGTATATCCCAATATGCGGCCGGTCCAAGTGATATATTTTTTGGTTGACGCCGTCGTCTACCTTAACCATGGAAGTTCCTGCTACATTGATCAGCACAAACTCCGAGTGGTAATTGGCATGCCTGCCGCGGATAACATCCTTGTCGGATCCATAGATATAAAACACCCGTTTAATATCAAACGGAATATCTCCCCTTCCCTCCACGACCACAAGGTGCCCCCTGTCGTCTCCCTTCTGTGGGAATTCTATCAGTCTGCATTGTTCTATCATATATCTCCTCCTATTGAAAACTGCTGCCGGAGCAACGATCCGATAGTCTCTTTTCCGCCAGGATTCCCAGCATAACAGGAAAGCCTAAAATCAACGGATAAATATAACGTTCATAGTCAATTGCATTGCACGGTCCCATCAGGGCAGTCAGCGTCACAGAAACATACAAAAGCCCGACAGCAAGTCCCTGGACATCATCTGCAATCCATCTGAACAGACAGACAACCACCGCCACCCATACATAAAACGCGCTTGTGGCAAACAGGCTGAGCAACGGTATCCTCATCCACAGCATGTCATAAAGAGAACAAAAGTCCCTCAGCCATATATGAAGATCGTCATACAGGTTGTCGAACGCAAAACAGCCATCCCTGTTTGCATTCTCCATGCTGCCAACACTTGTATTATACAACTTCTGTATATTATTTACAACAGGATAAAAATATCCATAATAATTTTCTATTGCCGCTGCTGCATAGGTGGCAGGATGTTTTCGGAACATCCCAAACCATACTTTGAAATAGTCTGCCAGTCCGTCCCTTCCCGTATCTTCACGAAAGGTTGCTTTCACAGGATCTGACAGGTCTGGGGTGTATGCATCCGCAAGAACTTCATATACCAGTACCGCATCAATGGCTGCCCGCTCCTCCTCCGTAACTTCATCGGCGTGATTCTTCACATATCTTGCAGTCTGCTGGAACGGAACCGAGAGTGCCTCCCTTACGCTTCCATCCGGAATTCCGAATACTGGCAGCATAATATCAGAATATCCCACATAAAACGCTACGCATATAAGAATACAGAATGCCCAATTTCTCCAATATTTTTTATAGATACAGAGCAGAGAAGCAAACACAAACAGCAAGACATAAAACCCATTTTTCCGAAGCAGAAATACCATGAATGCTGCACGTAAAACCCCCCATAGCACTTTTCTGTCTCCTGGCCTATCACAATACTTGTGCAGCCTGATTCCAAGCAACAGAACGAAATCCGCAAAAAGCCCATCCTTTGTGAGCATGATCGTATATTTGGAAACCCATGGGCATACTGCCCAGAATATTACCGCAAACGCCGCAACATCTGGTCTTTTCAACTGCCTTGCGCAATAAATGCTTCCATATGCCAAAATAACCGCACTGACAACAGACTGAAACAATGCACACACAAACGCCGCTTCGTTACCCCCTCCCTGTATATTTGTCATTTTCATAAACACACGCAATAAAATTGTATACATCACAGGGTGATGGTTCGTGATATCGTATATTCCATGTGCCATATATGCTATATCTTCTGTATCTCCCATAAACATTGCAGGGTAATACACAAAAAGAACCATTCCCCATACAGCCATCAAGACTAGAAATATAAACGGTCCCGCATACTTATTATCAAAAAATTTTATCTCAAAAAATACTTTCTTGTTTCCATAAACATGACAGCCCCTGGCAAAAATATAAAACAGCTTTCGGGACAGCATCCAATAACCACCTAAGATAACCAAACTTTTCACACACTGCACCGTTCCGTGAAACAGGATTTCCAGCCTGTCATGATCATAGACAGCCCTGCCTGTCCAAAAGCCTGCTGCCGCGACAAATGCCACAATTTCCATGCCGATTTTTTTTGTTTTGGATAATTGGACCTCGTCCGGAAGATGATATATCCAAACGCACATTCCCAGCATCAATACCGCTATAAAAGGATTTACCTCGATAGAATACAGCAATGATGAAATATTCGGAAGATATGAATATATTTTTTCAAAATTCTGTTCGGCCTGCTCTGTCGTGACAACTGCATAATTCATAGATAAAGCCAACACAGTCCATGCTGCCCTGCCTGCCAGCATTAACTTTCTGTATTTCATGTCCAGCCTCTCCTTTCACCTTGACCAATTCTCTTTTGTCTGCATGCGCCTGCATTAAGGAACTGTTAAACCCATGCATTTATCTGATCAATCACATAGTCCTGCTCCGCAAATGTCATTCCTGTGTAAATCGGCAGGCTTAGTACTTCATCTGCATATGTCTCTGTAATCGGATATTCACCTTTTTTATGTCCGAGATATGCATAGCACTTTGCCAGATGCGGTGGTATGGGATAGTGAATCTGTGTCTGGATGTTATTCTGCTCCAGTACCTTCTGCAAATCCTCCCTCTGTGAACACCTGATCACGTACTGATGATAGATACTCTCTGCTCCATCTCTAACACCCGGCAGGATCACCTTCGGATTGTTAATTCCTTCATGATACCGTTTTGCCAATATTATTCTCTCGTCATTGAGTGTACGCAGATGTGCCAGCTTTACCCGCAGGAGTGCCGCCTGCATCTCATCCAGCCTGGAATTCACACCCTCTATCTCGTTGTGATACTTTATCTTACTTCCGTAATTGCGCATCATGCGTATCCTGTCTGCAAAAGTCCCATCATCCGTGACAACAGCTCCTGCATCGCCAAAAGCTCCGAGATTTTTGGTGGGATAAAAGCTGAAGCAGCCTGAGATACCAAAAGTTCCTGTCATTTTCCCGCGAAAACATGCCCCGTGTGACTGCGCACAGTCTTCTATGACCGCAAGATGATATCTTTTCGCAGTCTCTGTGATGGGTGCCATATTTGATGCCTGCCCATACAAGTGTGTCACCATGATTGCTTTTGTCCTGTCTGTTACCGCCTGCTCAATCCGGGACGCATCCATATTAAAATATTCATCCGGCTCTACAAATACAGGGGTTGCACCGTTTTCGGTGATGCCGAGCACTGTAGCGATATACGTGTTTGCCTGCACGATCACTTCATCCCCCGGCCCAATCCCCAGTGCGCGCACTGACATAATCAATGCATCTAATCCCGAATTCAAACCTACACAGTATTTTCTTCCTGTAAATTTCGCGAATTCTTCCTCAAACTGCCTGACCTCATTTCCAAGCACATACCAGCCAGAGCGCAGCACCCGAAGCGCTGCCTCCTCGTATTCTGACTGGTACATCTGAAATTGTCTGTCAAGTATGTTACATTTTATCTGCATATATTTTTTCTCCCTAAACCATATACCTTATCCTTAACAATAATCATAAAACAGATTAATGCTGTACAAAACGAAGTAATATCTGCTGCCAACCACAATGGCAACTCTGGAAACCAAACCTTGATCATGCCACTATGTGACACATTTTTTATTCTTATGACTCCATCTGTGCCCTGCTCAATCTCTAATTTCTCATCATTCAGCTGCGCTCTGTATGTTGGATAATAATACAGTGGGATTTCCAGATCGGCACTGCTGCCCTCACTGCTGAAAACCTCAAATTCCATATAAGAACCCCGTTTCACATATTCCCCGACTGACAGTCCGCTCTTTGCTGGAACAATCCTGATCGTATCCCCCCTCGCATACAGCTTCTCAAAACTCGAAAAAGCATTGTACAGATACAGCGCATCAATTGATAGTACCTGTTCTGTTTCTTCCTCTGACAAAACATCCTTCGTCTGTACAGTACTGTCAATGTAATACCAACAATTTCCCAAAATAAGCATTAATGAAAGCAGCACTAAAACTGGTTCCTTAACATAGTCCTTTAATACATATAGATCAATTACAAAAATAGCAGTTATAAAAAAATATGCTGGCGAAAAGAGCCGAAATAAAAATTGAACTGATGATACAATCTTATACAGCACAGGAAAATGATGCAGCGCACCCCATGGACACAAATCGGAAGCTGCCAGCAAAATAAAAACCGCAAGCAAAAACATTCTGTCTCCAGCTTTGTACAGCCTGCTTTTGATATTAATCCGCAATATTACATATCCAGTGAGCGTGATCAGTGTAATAATTCCTATCGAACATGGCATCTCCCCAGCAGTAGTTCCCAAGGGCAGCTCTACTCCATTGTTATCTACAAAAACAGAAAACATCTGCGAAAAATATACTGCTGATCTGGCGAAATCATCTGGTTCCATATGAAACACCAGAAAATCACAACTTACAAAATATTGAATAAACGGAACAATAAAAAAGGCATTCAGCAGCACAGTCAATACAGCTGCCATTAGAATGTTCTTCCATCTGCCCTCACATAGTATCTTTTTTATATCCACAAGTAAAAACAGAATGCTGAATACCAACGCTATCTCTGCTGTCAGAACATGTGACTGTAGGACACTGGTCCAGCCAAGCACGGCGATCCACCATTTCTTCTTATCACCTGCAAGTAACTCATACATCCCCCAGAAAAGAAGCGGAAGAAATGCTATCCCTAAAATTTCTCCTATCGCTGCCCTCCGGTACATTGTTGTCAGACGATACAGCCCCAACGTATAAAAAGCACCGGCCAGCATAGCTATATACTTCTTATCCAATCGTAGTATGTTTTTAAACGAAAAAGATGCAATCACAAAAGTAACCATGTTTATTAATAAAACAAACCATTTATAGGCATCAATCAAAGGAAAACCCAGCAATCTCAGGAATGCTGGAATATATATAAACAATTGCGGATACATAATTCCTGACGCTGATCCATACACGCTGACAGGATTAATTCTTCCGAGAAAATCTCCGTTGGAAATAGAAATTGCCAGGCCTTCAATTCGCCCTAAATGAAATCCGATATCATGTCCCCACAGCAAAAAATCATTCATAAATGGCATGTATGAAACAAACATGATAACTATCATTAATAAAATATAATTCTTATTTATTTTGAAATATTGCACTTTATTTTCCCCCCAGCAAGATTGTCTTTTCCGTCATGTGAATCATAGTGCCACACAACTTTGTGCAAAATTTGGGTTCTGGCTTGTCCACATTAGGGTCTGTCATGACAGCTCCTTACTGCTGCGCCATATATATGCCGTCCTCTGTACGTACAAAAGTACGTACACTGATCAATTCATTCCCCTCAGCTTTATACACTTCCACTGTAAAGCAATCATCTCTGGCTTCACTTAGAGGTTCCGCATATTCAACCTTTCCATAGACGCCAATATTTCCAAGAAGTTCCTTTATTTCACTATCCTTGTAAATATAGTTGCTGTCTGCGGCATATATTTTCGTCAGATAGTCCCTGTCATTCAGCTGGATCAGATAAGACCAGGCATTTATCTGATTATTCAGCCATTCCCGTTTCTTCTCTCCATACTCTGCATAATCCTGATACCAGAACTCATACTCTGGGTCCTCCCTGTGATCCGTCACATTGTAGTTCGTACTGATATAATTCCCCAGGTAATCTGTCAGCTTCCTTGCACCGGAGGCATTGAGATGATGCGCTTCATCTGCACAGTCTGTCGCATAGTTGATCTCCAAATCCTCATATACAAAATTCAGATAGGGAATGTCATTTTTCTCCGCCGCCACATACCCCCAGTTTGCCACCCGCTGATGCCCTTCTGGCATAGTGTATGGAACATACATAAGTATAATCCCTATGTCCTGCTCCTTGCACAGGTCTATAATCTTCTGCAGATATTGTTTATTTAACCGGTCTGTTGGATCGTAATCTTCCTTCGGTATTAATTCAGGGGGCACATTGATCGTCACATCATCCCTAAACTCTGCTCCTTTCTCTACCCCAGGTACTGGTCTTAGATCTTCTTTCCCAAGCTCCTCCCATCTGCTGTGATAAAGAGATAAATTAAACAGATACTCTGCACGCTTTTCCGGTTCCAGCAGATCGCGTACCATCTCAATTTTTAACAGGGAAAAAGGCACTTCATCCAAAAAATTGTGAAGGTATTGTTCATTTACCTTACCATCACCGTCTACAGCATACAAGTCTATAACGACCACCTTAGGTTTCGTATATTGAAGCGCATTTCGAAGCTGCCAGTAATTCGTACATATGTTTTCAGAATGATTTGCCATATTGTATGATACCATACCATAATCCCTCCATAAATCCATTGGATACACCGCATTGAGCACATGGCTGGTTCCCAGGAACAGAACATCAAAATCCTGTTCCTGTTGATAGAAATCATAGTATTTTATATAGCTGTATTTTCGTTCAAACAATTCCTGTGTCACTCCTGTGACCGCTACGAGAATCATACAAAAACATACTGTGGCTGCCACTCTCCGCACCCGCTCTGGTATCTTACTAAACATCTGACACGCTCCTAAAACTGAAAATAAATAAAACTTGAAGCATCATAACTTCCTCCCCACACACCAAATATGAAAATAAACCAAAAGGCTGCAAGATAACACAGCCATCTGCACCACAACTCCTGTGCCAGAATCACCTCCCGGATCTTTATTCCCTTGTATTTCATATAATCCGCAAAAATAATGACCACAATACCCAAAAGCAGTATTTTAAAATTCTTTGAACTCAAACCCAAATCATAAAGGCCACCATTCCCGAGAATACTGATGTTACCAATGTGTACCATACTTTTTATCATGGCAATGGCCGCCCCAATACTCTCAGCCCGGAAAAATACCCATGCAAAATCCACAAGGCAAAATGTTACAATACCGCTGAGAAACCTATGCCCGATACTATCCGGCTTTAATTCCAATGCTCTGTTGAGCTTGTCCCTCACAGGCCTTGTAATACCACCAATCACCTGATAAATACCGTGAATTAGTCCCCACACTACATACGTACCTGCGGCACCATGCCACAGACCACTGACCAGAAACACAATTATTAGATTCCGGTATTTTATAAGTTTTCCTTTCCTGTTGCCTCCCAGAGGAATATATAAGTAATCCCGAAACCAGCTTGAGAGAGATATATGCCATCTGCGCCAAAACTCACCAATACTGAGTGAAAAATATGGACAGTCAAAGTTTTCCATCAGTTGAAATCCCAGTATCCTGGCGGCTCCTATGGCAATCGTGGAATATCCTGCAAAATCACAATAAATCTGCACTGCAAACAGCACAGATGCCACAATAATATATACCCCTCCATACTGTGTATAATCCCCATAAACCGTATTTACTACAATCGCCACCCGGTCCGCTACCACAAGCTTTAAGAAATACCCCCATAACATAATAAGAAGCCCCTCTCTCATCTTGTCATAATCAAACCGATGTGTCTGATTCACCTGACCTAACAGATTCCTAGAACGCTCAATTGGCCCTGCCACAAGCTGAGGAAAAAAGGAAACAAACAGCGCGTACCTGAAAAAATTTTGCTCTGCCGAGATGTCTTTTCGATATACATCCATGGTATAGCTCAATGCCTGAAAGGTATAGAATGAAATTCCCACTGGAAGCAATACATTAAAATCAGGCTTGGGAATCGACAATCCTATATGCATCAAAACAAGATTTACAGAATCAACTGCAAAGTCAAAGTATTTAAAGAAAAACAATACACCGATATTCAATACAAAGCTGACAGCAACCATAGCCCTTCTCTGCCTGTCTCTCTGCACCCTCTCCATTACAATTCCGCTCAGATAGGTCACAGCTGTCGAAAACAGCAGAAGCAGTACATATCTTGCATCCCAGTTCATATAGAAGTAATAACTTGCCACAAGCAGCCAGATCTGCTGCACTCTCTTAGGCAGTACGAAATGTATCAGAACCACTATTGGGAAAAAAATGAAAAAACTATATGAATTAAAAACCATTACTCTACTCCTGTCATTTTGTACTTTTCTTCACCCTCTGCCAGTGTGGTCTCTGGCGTACTGTTGCACGATATCTAATATCTTTGCAGCTGACCTGTCCCACATAAAGAAATCATCAACACTTTTGTGCGCCTGCTGTCCAATTTCTTTTTTGTCAGTTATCTTCATTCTTTCGGCCAGGATTTCCTCTGTATCACAGAGATCTCCTGTCTGTCCGTCCTTGATGATAATTTCTGGTCCTGGTGCCCTGAGTGCCACAACCCTGCACTCATAATACATCGCCTCCAGGATTGCCATTCCAAAAATCTCCGTGGCACAATAGTTGACATAACAGTCTGCGATTCTGTACAGTTCCCACATCTGCTCATTTGGAACCTGTTTTATGATTTTTATCACATTTCGCAGTGAACATTCGTCAATTTTCGCCTCCACATCAGAAAGCAGCTCTCCCTGGCCAACCATCAGAAAGCGGTAACTGCCATCCTGCTGGTAAAGTTTCCAAAACAGCTCTACCAACTGAACCGGATTCTTTTCCGCCCGCATTCTTCCAACATACAAGATGAGTTTGTCCTGTGGACTATAATTCCATTTTTCCCTCAATGTGCTGCTATCATACTGTGCATAATCCTGTTTCAACAGCGTCCGGTCAAGTCCGACATGCACGACATAAACTGTCTTTGCTCCTTTTTCCTGCAAATATACCGCAAGCTCCGGTCCTTTTACAATCGTTGGAATCTTTTTATAATATTTTACATTATTACACAACAGATCTACCACAACTCTCTTCCATGCTGATACATTATTACTGTGAGCCACACCGATATAGGGCATACACAAAATATGATTCCTGCCACACCATTTCAAGAAACGTCCAAATGCAATGTAATTGTCAGAAGCTGTGATATAACAATCCTTATCCGTGTCAAGCTTATCATAATCGGGAAGTGCATGTTTTCCGATATGGCGGCACTTTAAATAAACAATTTCAACGCCTGACTTCTGCAGATGTTCTTCCTCATTCTCCAAATCCGGTATCAAATGATACACTGTCACTGCATGCCCCTCTGCCGCAAATGCCTTTGCCATGCCCTCCGCCTGGGAGTTATAGTACTTACTTAGGTTTTTTATTTCTGTGTTTAATGATATGACTGCCAGTTTCATCAACTTTATCCTCATAAATCTGTAATTGTTCTCTGCTTGCTTTTTACCAGTGCGGCTGTCCTACCTGTGTCCTGACTTTATTCCATTGAGGCAGATAAAACTGCTCTGTCCAAATATCTGACACTGGCGCATATACAATTCCGCCTTTATTTTCGGCAAGATACGCTCCCCACCAGCTGTATGTGCTATTTGCAATAATATGATGCCTGCATCTTTGCATCAGAGCAAATTCTTCCAAATCATTTAATCCCTCAACAAGAGTATATTCATGAAAATGGAAATTTCCTTTCACGAAATCCTTATCATCGGTAAAAATATATAAAGAAAATTCACCTAATTTCTTCTGCATACCCTCTAACGCCTGCTGATAAAATAAATCGCTCAAACATACATTATTTTGAATTCTGTTGTAATCCGTTCTGCGAATATGCAGGGACACGCTTTGGGGGGGGGGGGGGGGGGGGGGGGGGGGGGGGGGGGGGGGGGGGGGGGGGG